>JAGWKO010000013.1 GCA_028873295.1 Verrucomicrobiota bacterium | reverse complement strand
CTAGTGTCTAGTTAACTAAATTCGTTAAAGTATTTTTTTGTTCTGGTAAGATGCTTCCTTCATTATGATTTGGAGAGCATATGCCCAGAATAGCGATAAAAATAGAAGCGTCCGTTGAAGAAAAAGCTCAACTTGAAAAGCTCGTCGGTGGACGAGTTACACCAAGGTATCTGGCTCAAAGGGCTCAGATCATCTTGGATTGTTTGAAGGGCAAGAGAAATCGCGAGATCGCAGAAATGTACAATGTCTGCGAACAAACTGTTGCCAAATGGCGAAATCGATTTGCAAAACGAAGGATAGATGGATTAGAGGATGCGCCTCGATCTAAACCAGCAAGAAAATATGGGAAAAACTTTAAGGAACAAGTTTTGAAGGCTCTTGAACTGCCGCCGCCAAGAGGGTTTTCCTGCTGGGATGGGGGCAATTTAGCAAGACATTTGGCTGTTCCCAAACATGCCGTGTGGAATTTGTTGCGCCGAGAAGGCATTCAATTGCAAAGAAAACGAAGTTGGTGCGTCAGCACAGATAAGCAATTTGCCGCAAAATCGGCAGATATTATCGGCCTTTATTTAAACCCACCCGCAAAGGCTCTTGTCATATGCGTCGATGAAAAACCAAGCATCCAAGCTTTGGAGAGGGCGCGGGGGTATGTAGAAACGTCGAGCGGAAAAATTGTACAGGGGTTAAAGAGCACTTATAAAAGGCATGGAACATTGAACCTATTTGCAGCTTTGAATGTGGCGACAGGAGAAGTCAAAACCAAAACAACAGATGCAAAAAAGAGGAAAGATTTTCAAACTTTTCTAGAAGAAGTCGTTGTTGACGTACCGAAAGATCGAGAAGTGCACGTCATATTGGACAACTACTGCACGCATAAGCGTAATGAAAATTGGCTCGCAGAACACACGAATGTCTTTTTTCATTTTACACCCACCTCAGCGAGTTGGTTAAATCAAGTGGAAATTTGGTTTGGGATTCTTTCCAGAAAAACCTTAAGAGGAGCCAGCTTTAATAGTAAGGAATCGCTAGGGCAGGCAATTCAGGATTTTGTTATGGCCTACCATGAGAATGCTAAACCATTTGTGTGGAAGAAAAGAGAAGTGAAAGGCGCGCAGTTAAGAAATACTTTAACGAATTTAGTTAACTAGACACTAGATGCAGTTCTGGGCATTGGAAGGGATCAATTTCATAATGAGCCTTGACCCACTGCCCGAGGCGCAGAAGACTTGATCTTTGCACACGATCGGCGACAAGCTGATTCATCGGGTATTTTTTTCGTAATTCATGTAGACATTCATATTCAGCTTGAACATTCAATACATAGCTCATCCAGCACCCCCGAAAATCTTTTCATTCATACTCTCGACAACTCTTGATGTGTGAGCTTCAGAAAGGTGCGCATACCTCTTCACCATCTGTAATGTTTTGTGCCCCAACACCTCAGCGATCTCAGCCAGAGACGCCTGATTCATGGCCAAATAGGACGCGCAACTGTGCCTCAGGTCGTGAAATCTGAAATCGATAATATTGGCTTTTTGAAGAGCCGCTTCCCATGCTCCACGAATGTTGATTGGCTTTTGTGGCTTCTGTCCCTTCTGTGCAGGGAAAAGAAGAAATGTATCAACACGTCGTTTTGATTCATGTTCTTTAAGCAATTCCAGCGCATGCCCTACAAGGGGCACAACTCTTCTCTCCCCGTTCTTAGTCTCGTGGAGCACAATTCTCCCTTTCTGAAGGTCCACATCAGGCCAGGAAAGGTGCATGATTTCCGACTGGCGCATCCCGCATGAAATCCCTAAAACAACGATGGTGTACAAGTAGGAGTTTTTACTCGCGCGACATGCCTCCAACAGTCTAGAGCGCTCTGCATGATCCAGAAAACGGACGCGGCCTCTCGATTCCTTAGGCTTAGTCACCTTTCTCATCGGAGAATTTTCAATCCAACCCCACTCCTTGCAGGCCATGGTGAAGGCGTGTGACAGCGCAGCTAAATATCTTACTGCTGTAGCTGGAGACCTCCGAGTGCCTCGATGGGTGATCCCATCAAGTAGCTTATCTCGATACTGCGCAATTAAAGAGGGGGTCACATCGGAAAGAAGGTAAGCGCCCAACTGCTCCTGCCACCACAAAAGCTGAGCTCTTTGCTTGGCGCCATTCTTCTTCTTGAGAGGGATAACTGTTTTGATATACCTTTCAATGAGCTCCTTGAGTGTGTGCTTTTTAGACTCTGCGGTTTTGAAGTGCCTTCCCTCGCGAATTGCAGATTCTATCTGCTGAGCCCAGCGACGCGCATCGGTTATGCGAGAGAATGTAGCCGTTTGGGGAGGATGCCCCCTTAAGCGCACCTGTACTCTGTAAGAGATTTTCCCGTCTTCGCTCTTTCTTTGTTGTATTGTAGCCATGACCAGCCTTGAATGAACAGGACAGTCTACGATAAATGGAGAAAATCCTTCAACAGGGGATTAGATATCTCCTGGAGGATGCAAAAAACTCAATGATTATTAGATGCTTATGAATTTTATAAGGAAGTTTGGCGCTGATATGGCACATCAAAAGAATCTGTTTGTAGAATGAAGTCGAGTGGGATAATCTTTATACTTCAGATTTTTGGGAGCGCAAAAGGTAGGCTTTTTTAATAGTGAATCGGAATTTCTCAGTAAGAATATCGGCAGAGAGTTCTTTATATCCCCCGTTCTTGACTGTCTCTAAGTTTAATAAAAAGGAGACGATAGGGTCATCTTGTTCAAGAATCACGATTCGAGAAAACTGGACGAGATCGGAAGGAGTCAGAAAATTTTGCAGACACGAAGACAAGATTTCATAAGAGAGCATTTCTTTAGGATTTAACCAAGAAGCAGCAAGTACTATATCCCATTTTTCAAGAGCATCTGCTCGTAAAAACAACGCACATATCAATAGCTGGCCTTTTTCCGTTTCCAGCCTTTTGATAGCAGATTTGACCTTCTCTATTATTTCACTCATAGTTTGCCTAGAAGAGACGCAGTGGCGTCGATCATAAGTTTTACGTCCTCGGGGCTCTGTTTTTTAGAGGAGTAACGGATTTCAGGGTCCCATTTGGTGATAACCAACCATTCGGCCATGAATAAGGAATTTTTTTGTTTTTCCATCCCAGAAAATCGTAGTAGTTCGTCAAACTTGTGTGTTTTAAAAGACCTGTACTCCTGTCCTTCACTGTAGTATTCGTCCCAGTCAAGAGTTTTGCAGGTTTTGTATTTTAATCCCATTTCTACAGCGTATCCGCATAGATAAAAAGCCCCTTCAAATCGATTCTTTTCAAAAAGAGCTCTTGCATCCTCTAGTCTTTCTTGGGCTAGTGCAAACAGCTCGCTTGGGATAAGATTCTTCATGAAATGCGGAAGCTAAAATATTTTGGAGTAACGATCTCATAAACTGCCGTGAATGATCAATAGAAATCCTGAATGCTCAGCTAGAGATGTGCCACAAGTGTGCCATGAGCGCTTTTTTGGACTGGATTTTGTAGCACAATTTTTGATCAATTTTCTCTATGAAAACTGGGGGCGGCTGGACTCGAACCAGCGGAGACCGAAGTCGGGGGATTTACAGTCCCCTGCAATTGCCGCTATGCGACACCCCCATATGAGGCTTGCTTAGAGTGAAAAGAGCGATGCTGGCGAAAGGACTTGAACCCTCAACCATCCGATTACAAGTCGGGCGCTCTGCCATTGAGCTACACCAGCAGAAGTGGGGCCCCATCTTAGCAAATGTTAATTTTCCGCTCAATAGATTATCAAAAAAGAGACGAGGCCTCATTACTGGGATAGGTTCTTGGTCAAAACATACCCAAAATCGACGAACCCTCATTCTGGGAGAGGTTCAGGACCCTTTACTAGGATAGGTCCTTCGAGTTATTTTGAAGACATGGCCAAAAAATATGACGAAAGCGCGATCCTCTCCCTCGATGCACTGACACACATCCGCAAACGGCCGGGCATGTACATCGGGAGGCTGGGAGATGGCTCCTCACCGGAAGACGGTATCTATGTGATGCTCAAGGAAGTCATCGACAATAGCATCGATGAGTTCATCATGGGGCATGGCAAGGAGATCGCACTGAGTTTTGATCCAAAGCGTCAGTTTCTCTCGGTGCGCGATTTTGGGCGAGGGATTCCTCTTGGCAAAGTGGTGGAGTGCGTCAGTCAGATCAACACAGGCGCCAAGTACAACGATGAGGTCTTTCAATTCTCCGTAGGGCTCAATGGCGTAGGGATGAAGGCAGTGAATGCGCTTTCTTCCTACTTTTTGGTAAAAAGCATGCGCGATGGGGAGTTTGTCGAGGTCGAGTTCTCCAGAGGCATTTTGCAACGTCAGAAGAAGGGAAAGACCAAGGAAGAAAATGGCACCCTTGTAGAGTTTATCCCTGATGCACAGCTATTTCAAAAATTTTCTTTCCGCGAGGAGCTCATCGCGCGGCGTCTCTGGAACTATGCCTGGCTCAACCGTGGACTTATACTCCTTTTTAATGGAGAAAAAATCGTTTCAGAAAAAGGACTTTTTGACCTGCTCTCCACTGAAGTCAAGGAAGATCGCCTCTATGAACCGCTCCATTACCGGGGCAAGAGGATTGAGTTTGCATTTCTGCACGCCTCCAGCTATGGGGAGAGCTGGTTCTCCTTTGTCAACGGCCAACATACGCAGGATGGAGGAACGCACCTCTCCGCATTCCGCGAAGGGCTCTTGAAGGGCGTCAATGAGTATACAAAGAAAAACTTTCAGGGCATCGATGTGCGCGAAGGCATTGTCGGGGCAATCGCTGTCAAGGTGCAAGAGCCTCTCTTCGAGTCGCAGACAAAAAACAAGCTCTCCAATCAGGAGATCCGCGCGCCTCTTGTGCAGGAAGTCAAGGATGCTGTGCGAGACCTACTCTACAAACACGCAGATGTAGCAGAAAAGATTACAGAGAGGATCCTCTTCAATGAGCGCCTGCGCAAGGAGCTCTCCGCAGTCAAAAAAGAGGCGCGGGAAAAGCAGAAGAAAATCTCCTTCAAGATCCCCAAGCTCAGGGATTGCAAATTTCATAAAGGCGATGCGAAGGGAGAAGATTCCGTCATCTTTCTGACAGAGGGGGAATCGGCCTCTGCCTCCATCGTAATGACACGCGATCCTCTGACACAGGCCGTCTTTTCACTCAGAGGAAAGCCCCTCAATGTCCACGGCATGCGCCTCGATCAGCTCTATAAAAATGAAGAGATGTTCAATCTCATGTCGGCGCTCAACATTGAAGAGGATCTTGCCAATCTGCGTTACCAAAAAGTGATCCTTGCAACCGATGCCGACGTCGATGGCATGCACATCAGAAACCTGCTCATCACCTTCTTTCTGACCTATTTCGAAGGCCTCGTCCTCGCAGGGCATCTCCATATTTTGGATACGCCGCTCTTCAAGGTGCGAAATAAGGAAAAAACTATCTACTGCTACTCCATGGAAGAGAGGGCAATCGCTGAAAAAAAGCTGGGGCGTGGATGCGAAGTGACCAGATTTAAAGGACTTGGCGAAATATCGCCCAATGAGTTCGAGCAATTTATCGGAGAGGAAATGCGCCTTATCCCCGTAGAGGTGAACAATCTCTCAGATGTCAAACCAACTCTCTCCTTTTACATGGGAAAAAACAGCCCTGAGAGAAAAAAATTAATCATGGAACATTTGGTGGTCGAAAATGGCTGATGTTAAAGAGGAGATGAAGGATTACTTTCTTCACTACGCCTCCTATGTGATCACCGAACGGGCGATCCCTCACGTGGCAGATGGACTCAAACCTGTCCAGAGACGCATTTTGGAAATCCTCTGGAGGCAAAGAGACGAGCGTTTGCACAAGGTAGCAAACATTGTTGGCCAGGCAATGCAGCTTCATCCTCATGGCGATGCCCCTATTTATGAAGCGCTTGTCAACCTTGCAAACAAGGGCTATTTACTGGAAAAACAGGGCAATTTCGGAAACCTCCACACTGGCGATCCTCCTGCTGCTGCCCGCTACATTGAGACAAAGCTCTCTTCTCTTGCAAGAGCGACTCTCTTCAATCCTGAAATCACAAAAACGGTTCCCTCCTATGATGGGAGAAATGAAGAGCCAATAACACTGCCAGCAAAAATCCCTCTTCTTCTCATGCAGGGAGCAGAGGGCATTGCTGTGGGGATGGCCACGCAAATTTTCCCTCACAATTTCGCAGAGCTTTTGCGCGCCGAGATTGCCTATCTGGAAGAGAAGGCCTTTCGCATCTATCCCGACTTCCTGACGGGGGGGATCATGGATAAAAGCGATTATGACAAGGGAAAAGGGAAGATCAAGCTGCGCGCAAAGATTGAGGAGCGCGATGCCAAAACTCTTGTGATTCGCGAAATTTGTCACGGGACGACGACGGAGAGTCTCATTCGCTCCATCGATGAGGCGGCAAAAAAGGGAAAAATCAAGATCGATTCGATCCACGACTACACATCCAAAGATGTGGAGATCGAGATCAAGCTGCTGCGCGGCCATTCTGTAGAAGATGTGGTACAAGCGCTCTATGCCTTCACACAATGCGAGGTCACCCTTCACTCTCAAGTGGTGGTGATTAAAGAGGGCATGCCCTGGGAGACCGATGTGCATGAGGTCTTGAGCTACAATGCAGAGCTGCTGGTGCAGATGTTAAGGGAAGAGCTGCAGATCGAGCGCGCGAAATGTCTGGAAAAGATCTTTTTCAAAACGCTGGAAAGAATCTTTATCGAAGAGCGCCTCTACAAACATATCGAGAAAAAAAAGAGCCTGGAAGCGATCCATGAGGAGTTAATCCTCTCGCTTCGCCCCTGGCACAAAAAACTCTCAAGAGAGCCAACACTCGAAGATCGGGAAAGACTTTTGCAAATCCCCATCCGCCGCATCTCGCAATTCGATATCGACCGCAACAAAAAAGAGATCGAAGAACTCGAAAAGATCCATCGAGATGTGGAGAAAAAGCTGAAAAACGTGCGCAAAGTCGCGATCGAGTATCTGCGCTCCCTGCTGGAGACCTTTGGAGCGCAGCACCCCAGAAAAACGCGCATGGGGGCAATTGAAGAAGTCGATCGAAAGGCGATGGAAACAAGAGAAATCGAAGTAGGCTTTGACCTTGCTACTGGCTTTGTGGGGACCAAGGTAACTGGAGGGACCCGTTTTCCTGCAACAAACTTCGACAAAATTCTTGTCCTGAGCAAAGAGGGCTCCTATCGCGTCTTTCCTATTGGAGAAAAGGAATATGTGGAAGAGCTTCTTTTTGCCTGCGTCCAGGACAAAGAACGCGTCTTTAGCCTTCTCTATCGAGAAAAAGAGAGCGGCAAAATATGGGCAAAGCGCTTTGTCGTAAGCAGTTTTATCCAAGGCAAATCCTATCGCCTCTATAGTGAAGGGATGCAGCTTCTCTTCTTTTCCGCAGAGAAAGATCCTACCGTAGAGCTCTACCTCCCCTCTTTGAAGAAAAAAGAGAGCATTGTTCACTTTGCAGATATCCCCTTGCAAAGCGCTCAGACGCGGGGAACTCTGATTTGCAAAGACAAGGGGAAGCTGAAGGTGTCTGCCAAGAGAGGAAAAAAGTAGAGAGTTATTTTTTACGGAAGAGGACGCACTCATTTGTCGAGCGATGAGGATTTTTCTCGCAAAAGCGCAAGAGCTTTTCGACTGCCGCTTTTGCACTCGGCAAGTGCGCGTCGTTCAACCAAATATACCCTCCTCTTTTCACCTTGGGAAGCCAGGTTTCTACATCGAAGAGCAAAAACCGGGAAGCGTGATTGCCATCGATATGAAGAATGTCAACTGATGCATTAAGAAAATAGAGTGCTGCCTGATCTGTTCTCATCCGCATGGGAATGCAATAGGGATCAAGATGATGGTCTCTGATTAACTTCAAGAAACCAGCAAATATCTTTTCCAGATCAATCTGGCTCCACCAAATATAATCGGGATCCTTACTGAAATGCCCCTCAAGAGCATCTTTGCGATTCCAGGAATCAATGGCATAGACTTTCCCATGGTCTAAAAATTGAAGTGCAGCAGTCGTTGGATAAAGAGAAGCCCCTCCAAAAACCCCGATTTCAACACAGATCTTGGGGTGCACCTCAAAGATCAACTCTGCCATCCGGCATGCCTTCTCTTGAGAACACCATCCGGGAAGTGTCGCCTGCTCTGCAAGCATCTTTTGCTGAAACTTTTCCCAACCATCAGGAAGGTGGGAGAAAAGAGAGAAAGTTGCGAAAATAAAAAACCTGAATTTCATATATACTTAAAACTCAGGTAAATATACCAGTTTTGGCATAACGTTACTGAGGCAAGTTTCTCAAAATCTTATCCCTCTCATCAATCCATTTAATATAGTTATCTCCGAAGAATTGAGATCCATAGAGGTTTGAAGACCACATCCCTTTATAGTTGTTCTCAGAATACAACCAAACACCCAAAGAATTGATATGTTCTCTAAAATTTGAATCACACACATAAAGAGAATAAATTTCCTTAGCTGTTTTACAATGCACCCCTAAATAGTCGCATATTGCTTCCGTCCATATAGCGGGACCTGTCGTCGCATGTACAAAATGCGGGTTTTTAATATCAATGCCATTATTCACCCAATTTTGAACAACATATTTACAAACGTGAATCATTGCCGGGTGTTTTGCCGAAGCAGCAATCGTCCATTGACAGAAATGTATGTCATTTTCCAGACCAAGCAGCAATACGTTAGTCGAATGATTCGGAACATCCGCCCCCCATAATCGGATAGGTGTGTGGCAAATAGAATCAATATCAGAATATACCCCTCCCATGTCTGCAATAATTAAATAACGCCAAAGATCTGCTTTCATCACACCGAGGGGGAAACTTTTAAAAAAAGACAACGTTCTGTCGTCCCACTGGCATGCGATGTACTTCTCAATGCCTTCATCATCCCAAAAAGAATAATCGAAATCACTATTGAGATTAATCCATGAAATTTGAGCTTTTCTCGCAGGGCTGGGCAAATTCCTGGTTTTGTATGTTTGCCATATTTTTTGAGGAATTTCATAGGCGTAAACAAAAGGCGTAATCAACAAGAAAAAAAACGCAAACAAACTTTTACGCACAACAACCTCTAACCCTGAAACAATTTTATAATCAATGCATTGCAGAGTCTTCTTTTGAAGGTTTTATCCTCCTGAATCATTTCATAGCTTTGTTTCAGCTTCTGAGATGTAGTATAAAGAACACCTTCAGCAACCTCATCTCTATCAGAAAGAACCACTTCCTTGGGAGAAACCAATGTTTCATAAAATTTTCGCAACTGCTCATACTCATACTGTTCAACCCAAGATCTTCCTTCAAAAGCTTTTTGTGCATATAGATCATAATTGTCATAAACATCTCTAAGAGCAGCTGCAAGATCATTCACTTTACAACCAAATTGATCCCCTAAATCAAGCCCCCTCCAGCCATCGTACACCGCTTTAACTATAATTTGAGATGGCACAGAACAAACGTATCCGGACTGACAAATTGTTTTCTGAGCAGTATTATCTGCAACAATACTGGGAAGCCCTAAAGCCAAAGCCTCGCGTGGCTGCAGAGAAAACCCCTCCCCTTTTGAAGGGCTTACATAGCAGTCCAGAGATTTTAGAAGGCGCAGATAATCTCTTTGCTTTAAAGACATCGCAGTGACACTTACGTTATTTAATTTAAATAACTCTATATCCCCCTTAATCTTAGCGAGATATTCACGGTCCATTCGCCTGCCATTAATTAGAAGTTTCACATTCGGATTGTTGCCAAACTCCTTGGCAAAAGCCCTTACCAGCATCCTTTGATTTTTTCGAGAATCAACTGAGCCAAGGGCTCCAAAAACAAAAGGGCGATCTACCGGTTTTGAATGAACAAATGATTGCTTTAAAAACGATTTTACGCGCATCCCAAGAGGCACTATAAATACAGGAATTCGCACTCCAGAGTTCCTGTAAACATCAACCAGGAAAGAATCTGGAACAACAACTGCATCAAAAAGGTTATTCAAAACAATTACCCATTCTTGCGGAATTTTCGTAGACTCAAACATCGAATATGCTATCCGAATGTCTACGTTAGGCAAACTCGGGAATATGCTGGAGCTTCCATTTAGTATCGGGGGCTCATAAATTAAAACCTTCGCTTTTTTCTTGTATTTCTGCTTTGCGATACGCTTGACGGATGCAGGAACGTCTTTAAAATCACAAGAGCCTTGCCTGATGTACTGAATACTGCAACTATGCTTTAAACAATCGATGAGCCCAACAGCTTGTCTGCCAATACCATCAGCAAACTCAATAGGCCCCATGACAACAAGATCACATTGATGATGCAACCGTTTGTACTTTAAAAATACCCGACAGGAAAATGCTCCAAGTAATACAAGACCTGACAGTAATACAATCGACCATTTACGTTTCACCTTTCCCCGCATTGGCTGCACTCTTTTTATAGAAAAAGTCTTCCAGCACGATGATTTTTTTTCAAGAAAAACTGCCATTTGTAGTATGTTCCAAGTCTTATGTACAAGCTCGGCAAAATTGAGAAGAAATCAGTAACAGCCCTGTTTTCTGTCTTCCCTCTTAAGAAAGGGAAATATTTAAGGGTTCGTCTCATAACTATAGCCACTTTCTGCATCATTTCTGCTCTTGTCGGCTGGTCAATCGCACAGTTAAGTCTCGTAGAACAGGGCATTCGAAAAGCAAAAGAAATTCTCAATCATCTTCAAAGTGAAATTACAAGATCGCATGCAAAAATCGCTCTTCCTCGACAACTCGCCACCTTCCCTTTCGCAGAAACTACGGGGGTTGTTACAAGCACAAAATCGATTGCGATTCGCAGTGTCATCGCGCCGTATAACCCATCTCTGATTCCTGCAACAAATGGAGCGTACACTCTCTTTTTCCGATATAATCTTTTACATCCCTCTTACCACTCTTGCATTGGGACTGTGCCCCTTAACTCCGAATTTACACAGGGAGAAAAAGAATTTAGACGGTTAAGCCTTCACTCAAAGTATGCAGAAGACCCTCGTGCCTGCTTTGTCGACAATCAACTTTACCTTTTTTACAGCACTTTGCACCCTGAAAATTCTCACTGCAGAATGATGTGCATCGCAAATCTTGATCCTGATACCTTCGCCACAAACTATGTAACCGCACTCGATCTAAACACACAGTGGGTAGAAAGAAATTGGTGTCCTTTTGAATATGTGGGAATAGATGATAAAAGGGAGCTCTTGATTGAGTATCAACTCAGCCCAAGAAAACTTCTCTCTCTTCCTGATCCGCAAGTCAATGATTTAAGAAGCATTCCCCTCCCTCATAATGTAACCTACACACTCCTCCCTTGGGCTTCCAGATGGGGGCAGATACGGGGAGGAACTCCTGCTCAACGAATCGGTAATGAATACCTTTCCTTTTTTCATAGCTCCTTTAAAGAAGAAGATGGAACAACCTGGTATGTGATGGGCGCTTATACCTTTCTAACAGAACCTCCCTTTACTATTACCAAAATGAGCTCTTATCCGATTCTTTTCCGCTCGATCTATGACACGCCCCCAATGCACACAGCAGACACCAATAAACGCGTTATTTTCCCGGCAGGGTTCGTAATTGACAAAGACCGCATCCATCTGGCTTGTGGAGAAAATGATTGTGCCATCAAGATCATTACTTTTGACAAACAAAAACTGCTTGCCAGTCTCGCCCCCCTGCACTAAAGCAACCTTTTAAGGTCGCCCCTACTCATCGGACAAGGACGGACGGGAGTCCGCACGCAGTGGGGCGATCCGCTTCGTTCCCAACATGTCAAATAAGGGCCGTTGCAACACGTTTATCATTTCAAATTAAATACACATACTGCTTGGGCGCCTTTCAGGTGGAACTACTATACACTTTTTGTGAAAAACTATAGAATTCAGTCAGCCCTTACAGCATGAGGTAAAGATGAATTACAGAGCCATATTTTCTCTTCTATTTTTCAGCGTTTACTGCTTCTCCTATCCTCCTGAATTTTATTTAAAAAATCGACATCCCATTAACAGCCACAGGTACTCCACTTTTCACCAAGCATTACAATTATTAACTGAAAGAAACGCAAAAGTGGTTGTTGAAACAGGAACATCCCGATTCGGAAGTAACGGCTTCATAGGCGATGGAGGCTCCACTATAATTTTTGGAGATTGGGCTTGTCATAATTCCGCACTGCTCTATACCGTTGACATCTCCTCCAGCAATATGGATCAATCTAAAAATGCCTCAACGCCTTACTCCAACAACATTCGGTATATTGTTTCTGACTCGATATCATTTCTCAAATCTTTCCCTGAGAAGATCGATTTTCTTTACTTGGACAGTTATGATTATGAGGTGGGCAATCCACATCCCAGTCAAAATCACCACCTCAAAGAAATTCAGGCGGCATATCCCAACCTACACGACAATAGCGTAGTAATGATTGACGATTGCTCTTTACCCAAAGGAGGAAAAGGGTTTTTAGTGATCCCTTATTTAATAGAACGTGGATGGAAGATTATAGCAAACTCCTATCAGGTAATTTTAGTAAAAGAAACATCCCAGTGAAAAAAAACCAATCCCCCAGGGCGATTGCAAGAAAATTTATTGACAAGTAATTCTTTCTGAATGTGTTCTTGGCGTCCTTTAAATATTCTTGAGGACACCATGACTCTTCATCTCGCAAGGGAGAAACCATGGAGCATTTCCGCACACATTGATTGAGATAAATCAGACAATATGCCATGCTGAGGGCTCTTCATGGGATGGAGCTCCTGTTAAGCGGCCTTTGGTAAACCATTTCTTTTTTTACCAGCCCTTAAGGGAGAACCTCTCATGAAAAAAGCACTGATAACCTGAGTTTTCAGTTTATCCAACCAAGGATTCAAGGTTCTTTTTTAAAGAAGAAACCTTGTATCTTATAGTCAGGTAAACTCAAAACTCAGGTTGGTATGCAGTTAGAAGAAGCTTCTCCTTTCGGAAAGTGGCGTTCTCTTTTCTGGCCCATCTACCGGTGGGAATTGAAAAAATTCCTCCCTATTGTTCTGATCTTTGCCCTGATCGCGTTCAATTACAATCTTCTCCGGGCCTACAAAGACTCCATTGTCGTAACTGCAACAGGCTCAGGTGCTGAAGCTCTCCCCTTCATCAAGGTATGGGCTATTTTACCGGGTGCTGTCCTCCTTACCTTTCTCTTTACAAAGCTGGCGAATCGCTACTCGCGTGAAAAAGTTTTCTACATCATGATCTCTCTTTTTCTCGCCTTCTTTTTCCTCTTTACCTTTGTTCTTTTCCCCGCACGCGATTTTCTTCACCCCACGGAACTGGCAGACAAACTACAGCAGATCCTCCCCTCTGGATTCAAGGGGCTCATTGCCCTCTTTCGCAACTGGACCTTCACCCTCTTCTATGTCATGTCAGACCTTTGGAGCACAGCGATCCTCTCCGTGCTCTTCTGGGGCTTTACCAATGATGTCACTACCGTCTCGGAATCAAAGCGCTACTATGGCGTTTTAACAACAGGCGCCAATCTGGCCTGTTTTTGTTCCGCGCAAGTCGCGATTTCCCTGAATCTGGGCCAAGTCTACATTCCCTGGATTCCCTATGGGGCCAATGCTTGGGACCAATCGATTCTTTTCTTGAACTGCACGGTCATTGCCTGCGGTCTTCTCACCATGGCTGTTTTTCGCTGGCTCCACGTCGCAGTGCTGCGCAACCCCAACCACCGCGCCTTCACTCCTCCACAAGAACGCGAAAAGATGTCGATGCGGCAAAATATCGCCTACCTTGCCAAATCCAAATATTTACTCTGCATTGCAGCGATTGTTCTTGCCTACAACCTGGCGATGAATCTCGTTGAGGTGGTCTGGAAAAATCAGCTCAAGGAGCTCTACCCCAACCCCGCTGACTTTACTGTCTATTTCGGGGAGGTAATGTCCTTTATGGCGCTCATAGCTACTTTCGTGGGCCTTTTCATCACCAATAGCTTCATTCGGAAATCCTGGACCCTCACAGCTCTTATCCCAGCGCTCATCACACTTATTTTCGGCGGCGGCTTCTTCTTCTTCACTATCCTTCAGCAATGGCATGTCGGCTGGGCCGGCGCGCTTTTCGGCATGAGCCCGCTGCTCTTAAGCGTCTCTTTCGGCTCTCTCCAAAACTCAATGAGCAGGGCTTCCAAATACACCCTCTTCGACGCAACAAAGGAGATGACCTTCATCCCCTTAAGCCCGGACTCACGTCTGAAGGGCAAGGCCGTTATCGACGGGGTGGGATCGCGTCTTGGCAAATCGGGCGGATCCGTCGTTCACCAGGGGCTCATCATTCTCTTTTCGTCTGTCGCAAGCAGCACTCCTTACGTCGCTGTCATCTTCTGCGTCACTATTTTCATCTGGATTGTAAGCGTTATCTCTCTTGGCAAGCAGTTTGACGGGCTTACTACAAAAGTCCCTTCCGAACCCTCCCTTATCAAGGGAGAAACCTGATCTTTCCCATGTTGATGCTATCCAATGGCCTTTCTCTTATCCGCGCGCCTATTGCATTGCTTTTTCTGCAATCAAACCCACTTCTCCGTCTCTTTGCCATCATCATCGCCACCGTTACTGACTGCTTTGATGGATACATAGCAAGGCGCTTTCGAGCGACAAGCAAATTTGGCGCGATCCTGGACCCTCTGATGGATAAATTTTTTGTCTACTTTGCGCTTGCCATTTTTTTTCAGGAGGGAGCTCTCCCCCTTTCTGCGCTTCTTGCCATGCTCTGCAGGGATTTCGCTCTCTGTCTCTATGCACTTGTGATGTTGTTTAGCGGCCGCATCCGCACCATCGTTTTTCGCTCTGTGCGCTGGGGCAAGGCAACCACGGCTCTACAATTTGCCATCCTCTCCGCCCTTGCCTTTAACGTCCCCTTCCCTCCCTTTGCCCTCTACGCCTTCCTTCTCATGGCCCTTCTTGCCCTCTTCGAGCTTTTCAGCCCCTATGCCCGTTCCACTTGAAAGGCACCCAAATGGTGTGTGTATTGTGTCCTTAAAAACATCAAAAGTTTGACTTTTAACAGGTCTATTGTAGGGATCGCCTCTTCTGTGCTACAGTAAAAAAAATCAACTACAAGCTGAGGTTCATGCATGGGCTGTTCTTGCAATGGTAGAGAGTCAATCTTCTCTTCAACAATGCGCGCTCTTTTCAAATCCTTCTTTATTGTTGTAGGTCTTTTCATCGCCTTTGGCATTTGCAGCTACACCTACTCGCTCTTCTCCTCCGCTTCCCTCATCCCCGAAACCACCACACTTCAAATTCTTCCCGATGCAGAGGGCAACCGCACGATCACAGCCTTGAGCGCTCCGGCCATTCTGCAGCTGAACATCCACGGCGTTATTGGAGAGCCGACACAGGGAGTGATTGCAGAGCAGATCGAAAACATTCTTCTCGACTCCAGAGAGGGCCTGCTGGAGGGCAGCAGAGTCCGGGGAATCCTCATTCACTTTGACACCCCCGGAGGAACAGTCACCGACTCCGACTGCATCTATCACATGCTGAAAGCCTACAAAGAGAAATATCAGATCCCCATCTACGCCTATGTAGAGGGCCTCTGCGCCTCAGGAGGCATGTACATCGCCTCTGCAACAGACAAGATCTTTGCTGGCCCTGTCAGCACGATCGGCTCTATAGGAGTGCTCTCCGGGCCCTTCTTCAACATCTACGATGCTCTTCTCAAAATTGGCGTCCAGGCAAAGACAATCACACGCGGTATCGACAAAGACATGATGAACCCCACTCGTCCTTGGAAAGAGGGCGAAGATGCCTCTCTCCAGGCAATCATGGCTTCCCTCTACGATCGTTTCGTCGACATCGTCACCACAGCAAGGCCTTCGCTGAACAAAGACAAATTGATTCACGAGTATGGCGCGCAGGTCTATGACTCCGTTACAGCACAAAAGTTTGGATATGTTGATGTCGCGATGTCCAGCAGAAAAGAGGCTCTCCTCGCTCTTCTGGAAGAGGCGCACATCCCCGCTTCTTCACCCTACCAGGTAGTCGAACTCTCTCCCAAAGGAGAGTGGTTTAGAGAGCTGATGCAAAACCGCTTCGGGTTTTTAAAGGGAGAAATCAGGCACTCTTTTGATCTTGGACAGCCCCCGCTACACGATCGCTTCGCCTACTTATATGTTCCGTGATTTTGCTCCATGATCATTATTGATGCAGTCAACTTCCTCTTCCGCTCCTATTACGCTCTGGGAGTGATGACAAATGAGAAGGGGGAATCGACACAAGCTCTCTATGGATTCATCCGCTCGGTAGAAAAACTGCTTCGCGATTTTCCTTCAGAGGCTGTCGTCGCTGTCTTTGACGGGCCCGAAAATAAAGAGAGGCGCCGCGCGATTTTTGCGGACTATAAGGCACATCGCGCAGGCGCCCCCCTTGATCTCTTCCATCAATTTGAATGGGCTGAAAAATGGTGCTCCCTGCGGGGCATCCCTACCCTTTGCGTTCAGGGAGTCGAAGCAGATGATGCGATGGCCTCCGTCGCGCGTTTTGCCCATGGGATCGGCTGGGACGTCTTTCTTTGCACAAGCGACAAAGATCTCGCGCAGATGGTAGGAGAGCGCATCTCTCTTCTCCAGGTTCATAAAAACAATCAGATCATCGATGCCAAGGGAGTAGAAGAGCTTTTTGGAGTGCGTCCGGATCAGATGGTGGACTACCTCGCGCTCATGGGCGATCCTTCCGACAACATTCCGGGAATTGCGGGTATCGGCCCCAAAACAGCTGTCGCTCTCCTTCAAACCTATGACACTCTCGATGCAATCCTGGCACACGCAAAAGAGATCTCGGGGAAAAAAGGCGCTCTTCTCCAGGAAGGCAAAGACCAGGCGCTCCTGAGCCACAAACTCGCACTTCTGGACACTGCAGTGCCTGTTCCACAAGATCCCGATTTTTATCGCCAGAAAGGGGGAAAACAGGAGGAACTCGCAGAGTTCTATCGCCGCTTCCAGTTCCATTCCCTTCTTCCCAAGCAAAAAACGGAAGAGAAAGAGACAACAGAACATCTCGTAGAAAACAGCGAGAGTTGGCAGCGCCTGTTGAACGCTCTGGAAGAGGCGCCGGAGATCTGCATGGCCCTGGAAACAGAGGGCGATCTCTTCTCCAAAGAGTACACCTCCCTCTCCTTCTCTCTCCTGCCAGGAGAGTCGTGGAAAATCCCTGGCGGAAGCGATCTGCAACCCCTGCGTCTCTTCTTCCAAAAAAAAGAGCGCACTCTCTTTGGCCACAACCTCAAGCCGCTTCTCCACTTCTTTGCAACCTGCGACATCCCCGCACCTCGCCTCTCTTTTGACACAGAGATCGCCTCCTATCTCCTCTACCCTCACAAGCGCGCGCATGATCTGGAAGCAATCGCTCTTGAGCGCTGGGGATATCAACTCACAGGACCCCTCGCAGAAGCCACCTTTCGCCTGCGCCGCGAACTTACAGAAGAGCTCAAGGAAAAAAAGCTCGAGCTTCTCTTGCAAGAGATGGAACTGCCCCTCATTCCCGTACTGACAGAAATGGAGCGCGCAGGAATCTACCTCGATCAAGAACCGCTCAAGGCCATGCGCGAAAAGCTGCTGCGCGACATTGCCGAATGGCAGGAAAAAATCTTTAGAGCAGCAGGCGAAGAGTTTAACCTCAACTCCCCCAAACAGCTCAGCCATATCCTCTTTGAAAAGCTGCTCCTTCCCCCTCCTTCGCGCAAAAAAGGACACCTGACAACAAGCGCGCAAACACTCGAAGAGCTCGCAGAAGACCACCCGATCGCAAAAGATATCCTGGCCTACCGCTCACTGGAAAAGCTGCGCTCCACCTATGTCGATGCGCTCCCCGCTGCCATCCACCCCCAAACAGGCCGCATCCACTGCACCTTCAGCCAATCCGTGGCAGCAACAGGACGCCTCTCCTCCCTCAACCCCAACCTGCAAAATATCCCCATCCGCTCTCCCGAAGGCCTCCTTCTTCGCGCCGCCTTTCGCCCGGGAAAAGAGAGTTGGTCCTATATCGCAGGAGACTATTCGCAGATCGAACTGCGCCTCCTTGCCCACTTCAGCGAAGATCCAGACCTCCTCAAAGCATTCCAGGAGGGAGAGGATATCCACAAACATACCGCAGCACGCATGTACCATCTTCCCCTCTCCGAGATCACTCCCGCCATGCGCGCAGTTGCAAAAACAGTCAACTTCGGCATCCTCTACGGACAAACCGCTTTCGGTCTCTCCAAACAGCTCCACATCCCACTGGAAGAAGCTACCTCCTTCATCAACACCTATTTTCAGCGCTACCCCAAAGTGCAGGGCTTCCTCGAAAACTGCAAAGAGTCTGCACGCAAAACAGGAAGGGCGATCACCCTCTCAGGCAGACAGCGTCCCATCCCCGAACTGGGCAACCCCAATCCCTCCATCCGCGCCGCAGCAGAGCGCCTTGCCATTAACACTCCTCTGCAGGGCACCGCCGCAGACATGATCAAACTCGCCATGATCTCCCTCCAAAAAGCCATCAAAGAAGAGAATCTGAAAGGAAAGATGATCCTTCAAATCCACGACGAGCTCCTCTTCGAGGTGCCAGACTCTGAACTGCTCCGCTTCAAAGAACTCATTAAAGAAAAAATGGAAACAGTTCTCCCCTTGCGTCTCCCCATCATCGCAGAAATCGCGGTTGGTAAAAATTGGGCAGAATGCTACCATTGAGGAAAATCGCTGTCACGGGCAGTGTGGCGAGCGGCAAGACATTGGTCTGCCGATACTTGCAAGAGCTTGGCGCATTTGTTCTCAGTGCGGATGCTGTTGTGCACGAGCTTTTGTTAAAGGATGTCGCTCTCTGCCAACGTATCGTCCAGAAATTCGGTTCTGACATTCTACAAGAAGGAATCATCGATCGAACTCTCCTTGCGAAAAAAGCATTTCAAAATCCTGAAGCCGTGCATTGGTTAGAAAAAGAGATCCATCCCAAAGTTTTTGAGCGCATCGAGGCAGCCTATCAATTGGCTGCGTCGGGATTCTCCTCTTTTATCGTCGAGGTGCCCCTTCTTTTTGAAGCTGGATGGGAAAGTTTTTTTGACCTTGTTGTAACAGTGGTGGCAAATGAGGATCTCTGCAAAGCCCGCTTTGTTGCCGCTGGGCACGCAGCAGAGGATTATGCGAAGAGGACAAAGAGGCAACTGCCTTCAAAGAGTAAGGAAGAGCGCGCTCACTATACGCTTCACAACAATGGCACTCCGGAAGAGTTAAAACATCAGGTAAAGAATTTATATCACAAGATTATAACCGAGGAACTTTCATGAATCAGGAAGCTGAACCACAGCAGAATCAATCTTCAACCGAACCAGCGCCGATAACGGTGATCAAGATTTCCGATCTGCAAAGGATGTCGATTGACGAGCTGCAGCACTACGCGCGAAATCTTGGGCTGAGGCACACCGGCTCCCTCACCAAATCGGGAGTGGTCGTCGAGATCGTGCGCACCATCTCCGAGCGTCCGAACGAAATGCTCTTTGGGGAAGGGGTTCTGGAGGTGCTACCCGATGGGTTTGGGTTCCTTCGCTCTCCCAACTACAACTACCTTCCCTCAGCAGAGGATATCTACATCTCCCCCATGCAGATTCGCCGTTTTGATCTGCGCAAGGGCGACACGATCCTCGGGTCCATACGGCCGCCCAAAGAAAAGGAAAAATACTTTGCCCTTGCAAGAATCGAGCGCGTCAATGGGAAGAGCCTGGAAGAAGCGCGGGATCGCATTCTTTTTGAGAACCTGACGCCGCTCTACCCCAACAAACGCCTCGTTATGGAGACGACGCGCGAAAAGCTCTCTACACGCGTTCTTGACCTCGCAGCGCCTATTGGGAAGGGACAGCGCGCTCTCATCGTCGCTCCGCCCAAATCGGGCAAAACCATTCTCATGCAAAACATTGCCAATGCGATTGAGACCAACAATCCGGAAGTGACCCTCATCGTTCTTTTGATCGATGAGCGCCCTGAAGAGGTGACGGATATGATCCGCATCGTCAAGGGCGAGGTCGTTGCCTCCACCTTTGATGAACCTCCAGAGCGCCACGTACAGATCGCCGAGATGGTGATCGAGAAGGCGCGCCGTCTCGTGGAGTGCGGCCAGGATGTGGTCATTCTTCTCGACAACATCACGCGTCTTGCGCGCGCCTACAACACGGTGCAACCTCACTCGGGGAAAATTCTCACAGGGGGTGTTGACGCCAACTCTCTGCACAAGCCAAAGCGCTTCTTTGGCGCCGCGCGCAATATTGAGCAGGGCGGGTCCCTCACGATCATTGCGACAGCGCTGATCGACACCGGATCGCGCATGGATGAGGTGATCTTTGAGGAGTTCAAAGGAACAGGCAACATGGAGCTTGTTCTGGACCGCAGACTGGCAGATCGCCGCCTTTTTCCCGCAATCGACCTAATCAAAAGCGGAACGCGTAAAGAGGAGCTCCTCTACCACCCGGCAGAACTTGAGAAGATCTATCTCCTGCGCCAAGGGCTGGCGGACCTGACTCCTGTGGATGCGATCAATCTTCTGACCTCGCGCTTGAAGAAAGTTGCGACAAATGCAGAGTTTCTCTTGTCGATGAAAGATTAAGGTGATAAAGAGAGGGAAGGATGCGTTTTTTACCGCTCTTGTTTCTATTCCTTGTCCTTTGCCTTTTTTCGGTATGGCACTATGTCCCTGGTGTCAGGAACCGCGTTGAGGATTGGTCGGGAGGAGGCAGCTTCCAGACGCTTGAGGTACGCTATAGTGCAGAGAGCATTATGGAACTTCACCGCCAGGAGCTGCTCTCTGATGAGACTCATGTCTTTTTGCAGCCCTCTTTAAAATTTGTCCCCTATCTTCTCATGGATGTGAAATATGCGCGCACGCATGACAGAACCGGCGAGGGAGTGATTCTTTGGGGCCTTGTGGATGGGGAGATGGTTCTCAACACGAGCACATGGGAAAAGACGCATGGCTTTACAGACTGCATTGCCTCCAATGCGAGTCGGCAGGAGTTCAAGGTGATCAACGCGCTTGCCCTTCGCGGAGGCGCTCTTGATCGAGAAGGTCTCTCCAAACATCTAAATGTAGAAAATAGCATTCTCGACGCCTTGGTAGAGAGCTGCCGCAAAAAGAGTCTGATCGTGCAGACGGGGAACACCTATCGCCTTCATTTGCAAAATCCAAAACTATCGGTTCTTCCGGAAACCAAGCTCGAGCACTGGCTTGTGACAAAGCCGACGAGGAAGGCGGTTCGGATGAAAAAGCGTTACCGCCCTGTGCAGATTGAGAATGTGGCGCAGGCTGCTTTTGGCAATGAATTTGCCATCCGCAAAACGACCGAGATCTTCCTGCCCATCTACAGCATCGTCGTACAGAATCCCGATGGCACGCAGATGACCTCCTATTGGAATGCCCTCAATGGCAAAAGGCTCGCGGCTCCCCCCTACGAAATTGAGTAGGAGTTCTTGTGTTGAGAAGATTGTTAGAGATAGTCTGTAAAGAGGTGGATCTTCCTCCTGCCAAAGAGGTGGAAAGGGGTCGCTGCTTTATTCTTCCTTTTGCTCCGGGAATTGAGATTAAACTTTCCGATCTGCAGCCTGGCGTTTCCATGAGCGCCTCATTGATCGCCTGTCCCAAGAGGAACAAAGAGGATCTCTTCATTTATGTTATGGAAGCAAATTTGCTCGGCCAAGGAACAGGAAGTGCCAGAATCGGCATGGAGAATGAGGAGTTAATGCTTCTCTCCGGGTTCCCCTATGAACTGGACGCCTCTCTTTTCAAAGACAAACTGGAAGAATTTTTAAACACCCTCCTTTACTGGCGTAAAGATTTGGAACGATTTTCATGACAGCACATTTTATCGGCGAAGAGGGCATAGGCCAAAATCTCATCTTTGACATCCAAGAAGGAGAAGAGAAAATCATCGGGAGAGATCCCGATGAGGCAACCCTTGTCATCGAAGACCCTACGGTCTCCAGACAACATGCGCGCCTCTTTTTTGCCCCCGAGGGCGTCTATCTTGAAAACTTAAGCCGCATCAGCCCGACGCGCGTCAATGCAGCCCCTATCGAGGGGCACGTTCTCTTGCAAGAGGATGACAGGGTGCAGATTGGCCGCACGCTCTTTCGTTTCACAGAAAAGGAAGCAGTCGCCAAAACGCCTGAAAAAGAACCCCTCTTTGTCGAGCCGCAGGGGATGGCTCCTCAACAGACTAGCTACGACACGATCTTTGAGGATCGAGGCGAAGAGGAGTTACCTCCCTTTCCCCTCTTGCCGGAACCTCCCTTCCTGTTGAAGGTTATCTCGGGGCCAAACACAGGGGCGGAAATCGGCCTTGACAGGAACAAGAGCTACACGCTTGGCAAAGACCCCCATCTTTGCGAAATCGTCTTTCAGGATGTGAGCGTCTCGCGCAAGCACGCAAAGATCTCTGTGTCTGCAGAAGGGAGCGTAGAGATTGAGGATCTTGAGTCCAAAAATGGAACGCTTGTCAACAACAAAAAGATCGAGGGCAGGATAACGATCGGCTCTCAGGATCTTATTGCCATAGGCACCACTCTCTTTATCGTCCTCGATCGTGAGGCGCCGCAGGAAACGCTCTTCTCCCCTCTCCCCGCCTTTCATGCACAGGGCGAAGCCCCCACAAAAGAGGAGGGCCTCGAAGAAGAGGTGGCGGCAAAAGAGGGACTGGAAGAGCCCGAGTGGCGCCTTCGACCTATCCCCCTCAAGTACCTGACTCTCCTGGGAGGCGCTCTTGTCTCTGCGCTTGTTGTCTTTGTCACCTTCTTTTCTCTTTGCAAAACAGAAACGGTGGCGATGGAAGAGAATCCGGAGAAAATTTTAGAAAAGAGCCTCGAAAAATTTGCGGGCGTGCGCTTCTCTTTCAATCCGGCAAGCGGCAAGCTTTTCCTTGTCGGCCATCTCCTGAAAGGCACGGAGGCCCAGGAGCTGCTCTACACTGTCGGAACCTTCGACTTTGTCACAAGTGTTGAGAACAATGTGGTGATCGATGAGTCGGTGGACAAGATGATGAACGAGCTTTTGAGCAGCCACGCCGATTTTCGCAGCGTCACGATCCAATCGCTTGCTCCAGGTCGCTTTGTCGCCATCGGCTACATGGAGACAAATACACAGCTAGCTCTTCTCACAGACTATCTCAACATGAATTTTCCCTACCTCGACCACCTGGAATACCGCGTTGCAGTAGAAGAGAACATCACGCTTGAAATAGCAATGCTTCTGGAGAAGTTCGGCTTTGTGCAGATCACTTTTCGCGTCGCAAATGGGGAAGTAACTCTTGCAGGGCACTACAGCTACAAAAAGAAGGGGGTCTTTGCGGAGATGCTGCAGGCCCTTCGCGCTGTACAGGGCATTCGCACAGTAAACAACTTTGCCATTATCAGCGCAGCACAAGGGATGATCAACATCTCCTCCTCCTATCAGATCACAGGCACAGCAGAAAAAAATGGGAAGGGAGTGAGCGTCATCATCAATGGCAAGCTCTATGAAAAGGGCGATCTTCTCGACGGCATGACACTCATTGAAATCACCCCACACATGATTCTACTTGACAAAGATGGCGTAACATATATCATCAACAATATGCGCTGAAAAGATCCGCGCGGGAACCCGCTGTTGAAGAGGGAGATTCAAGGAGACGCATATGTTGAAGGAAGAGAAACCTCGGTTCATGTTTGATCTGGAAAAGCAGATCAAAGAACCCGCATTTCGCAATCAGACTCTGAAAGATGTCGAAAAGAAAATCAATGACATCAAAGAGCAACTCCGGAAAGGGGCTGCCAATCCTAAGGATTTCGACCAGCTCTCCCTGCTTTTGAATGGGTATATGAGTTTGCAAAAAGTATTGAACACGGTTTCAAAGTAAGGTGATTTTATGAGCGGCAATATTCCATATCCTCCAGCAGAAAAAAGCACGATTAGTTTCACGACAATGATCAAGCAATACTCGAAGATTCAGGCGAATTTGCTTGCGCAGACTCAGTACCTTGCTCAAAATATGAGTACCGCCAATCCGGGCGCCTTTCTTCTGATTCAGTTTCAGATGAGCCAGCTCACGCAGGTTGGCGAATCAATTTCCAACATGGTTTCACAGGTCAATTCTTACATCATGGCTGCTGTACGCAACCAGAAAGTACAGTAACAATTAGGATAAGTTATGAACCATTTGCTAGATGCCTACAAAAACGAC
The DNA here is from genome assembly GCA_028873295.1 of Verrucomicrobiota bacterium. Lineage (GTDB taxonomy): Bacteria > Chlamydiota > Chlamydiia > Chlamydiales > SM23-39 > JAGWKO01. Next base: position 6,148 of record JAGWKO010000013.1, on the reverse strand, counting down.
TGGATTCTCTTCACAGAGGCCAGTTTTATCGCCATCAACCGCGCTGATGAGATCAATGCATTGCGGCTTATCGCTGCAGCAGAAGCATTGAATTCCGAGCAGAGCCTGCCGAAGATCGCCCGCGGCTATCTCCGACTGCACAAGCTGGAACTCAAGGAAGCGATCAGAATATACGATGAGGTTCTGCAGAAAGAGCCGGACAATGAGCTTGCAAAAACATTGCTCGGCGTCTGCCTTGGGCTGATGCCCAATGGAAAAGATCTTGAGCGCGGCGAGAAGATTCTTACAGAGCTTGCTCGTGCAAAAGATCCGCTGGCACAACAGACCTCTGCCACAGCGCTCAACTTCGTCCATCGCTTTGTGAAAAAAGAACCGGGACCTGCCGGACGCGCATGACTATCCCTGAAACGCCTCCTCCAGACAAAAGTCCGGATCGCATTGCAGAGGCAAAACCACTGGAGCCCGATTTTCTTCAGGCAAAAGAGGAGAAGGCGGGCGGTGGATTTCAATCCTTCATGGAGCAGGGACCTACCGCTCCTACGGGAACTGCTCCTTCGCCAATGACCCTCTCAAAGCCAGGAGTTGCTTCAACCCCTCCTACGATGGAGTCGCTGCAAACACAGGCTGAGTCTCTCTACAAGGGTCTTGGCGTCGTTGAAAATCAACTCACTACACTCAGAGGCCTTCCTCTGCATCCTTTAAAGCGCTCCCAAGCAACTCTTCTTAAAAACAAACTGGAAGATGTGCGCGATACAAGCAAGAACATTGCGGGCAAGTTGGGAGTAGAGACACCCTCCCCCAAAGTAGAGATAGGCGAAGATGAGCCGGATGGAGGAGTCTTAACGCGCTTTCTCTCCTATATTGGGGATGGACAAAACCAGCTGCTTGCTGTACAGAAGAAAATAGAGGAGATGGGAAAGCAAAATGGCACCATCAACCCCGCGGACATGATTGCAATTCAGGTGAAAATGGGAATTGCGCAGCAGGAAATTGAGTATTCCTCCATGCTTCTCGGCAAGGTAATGTCCTCTATAACGACAGTAATGAACATTCAGTTGTAAGAATGGATCTTCCTCCCTCACTTGACCGCCTCATTCATCATTTAGAAGATGTGGAGCTCACTGCTGTCCACGGCCGTATTACGGAAGTAGTGGGCATGTTGATCCGCGCTATTGTTCCCCAGGTGAAAATGGGAGAGCTCTGCCTTATCAAACGCGAGGGGGAACCCCTTGCTGCAGAAGTTGTCGGATTTACAAAGGAGGAGGTGCTCCTCTCTCCTTTGGGCGACATGCGCGGCATTGGCCCCTCATCAGAGGTCATCCCAATGCGGATGCCGATGCACATCAAGGTGGGGCCTGGGCTTCTTGGCCGCATTTTGAATGGCATGGGCCAGCCGATGGATGAGGATGTCAACGGGCCTCTTGAGCTTACAGAGACCTTTTCGGTCATGAATCCCCCGCCCGATCCTTTGAAACGCAGCCTCATTGAAAAGCCGATGTCTGTGGGAGTGCGGGCCATTGACGCGGTCCTTACCTGCGGAGAGGGGCAGCGCGTAGGCATTTTTGCGGCAGCAGGTGTCGGCAAATCGACGCTGCTCGGAATGATCGCGCGCAATGCAACAGCAGACGTCAATGTGATCGCTCTCATTGGAGAGCGCGGGCGGGAGGTGCGTGAATTTCTCATCAATGACCTTGGCCCTGAGGGGATGAAGCGCTCTGTCATTATCGTGTCGACCTCGGACCAGGCGGCGCAGGTGCGTCTCAATGCGGCTTATGTAGGGACAGCGATCGCAGAATATTTTCGCGCTCAAGGGAAATCTGTCATTTTGATGATGGATTCGGTGACGCGTTTTGCGCGCGCTCTGAGAGAAGTGGGCCTTGCTGCTGGAGAGCCCCCTGCGCGAGCGGGGTACACCCCTTCTGTGTTTGCCATTTTGCCCAGATTGTTAGAGAGATCAGGCAATGCGGAAAAGGGCTCGATCACCGCCTTTTACACGATTCTTGTCGCTGGAGATGATTTAAATGAGCCCGTTGCGGACGAGGTTCGCTCCATTCTCGACGGCCACATTGTCCTTTCTGCAGAACTTGCGCGCCAGCACCATTATCCCGCTATCGATGTCTCTGGTTCTGTAAGCCGCGTTCTTCCTCTCATTGTTGATAAAGAACAGCTCGATCTTGTGAGCAAGGTGCGCGAAGTACTGGCTCTCTACAAAAAGAGCGAACTTTTGATCCGCATTGGGGAATACAAGGCGGGCTCGGACAAGAGCACTGACTTTGCTCTCAAATACATCGATGCGGTGAACCGCTTTTTGCGGCAGCGCGTCGATGAAAAAAGCTCATTTGAAGAAAGCCTCGCGGCACTGAAAAAACTCTTTAAATAATTGTGATACACTACCCTTTAGAAGAAGTACTAACGATCAAGAAGAATCGCTTTGATGCAGCGACAAAAATTTTGCAGGAGAAGAAGACTCTCCTGGAAAAGGCGCGTCAGGAACTGCAAAAGCGACTGGAAGAGAAAGAGAAAGCCCGTCTGCATAGAGCAGAAAAATTGGCAGGGCTTAGAGAGACGATGAGTAAAGAAGGGACTGTCAAAGAGATTGAACAGGGGGAGCTCTATCTCAAGTTGGCGACAGAGACGTTAGCAGAGAAAGAGAGAAAAGTAGTAGAACAGGAGAAAGTGGTGGCGGGCGCCGAAAAGCAACTGGAGGCTGCCACTGCAGAGATGCTGATAAAAAAAAGGGAATGGGAAAAAATGCAGCTGCACAAGGAAGAGTGGATGAAAGAGGCCCATTTCGAGGAAGCGCGCAAAGAAGAAAAAGAGCGCGATGAGGAAGGCGCTACCCTTTACACAACACGCAAACGCAAAGAAGGCAAACAATGATCAACCGCTCCTCCCCTCTTGACCCCTCAAAAAAATCTTCTACAAAATCGCCCGAAAACATCGACAAAGTCCCGCCGGTCTATGACAAGGAGATCCCCTCCCCTTTTGAGCAGCTGCTCAAAGAGACTCCTTCCAAGCCGCCTGTAGTACCACCTCTTGTCAAAGAAGCGACAGACTCTTTTGAGCCTATGCATCCAAACTCTTTCTCTCAGGAAGAGCCGGTGCTGCCAAAATCAAAGAAATTTCTCGCCTCTGTCGATCATCCTTCAGATCTCCCCCAACATCCTCCGGTCTTTGAGCATGTTTTCTATCCACATCCCCACGCTACAGAGAGCATAGGAGAGACTACAGGAAAAATCTCGCCCTCCTTAGGCATACAGGGCCCTGCAGCAGTCCAACTTCCAGAGACAAAGATTGCTTCAGCACCCCTCACTCTCAAAAAATTCCAGGAGCAGGGCGCTCCTATGCAGACCTCTCCAAAAGCACTCGGAGCGGCAGCTTCGCCAGGCGTTCCTGTAGAAAAAGAAAAGGCTCAACTGCCTTCTATTGTTCAAGGGCCAACACAAGAGGAGACTACAGTGGCAATTCCACCAGGCAAACCCAAAGGGAGAGGCACGGCTCCGGAGAACGTAGGAGAACCATCCAGGACAACACCAGGGACCTCCACAGACTTTGCAACTGTCCATCAAAAAACCTCCCTTCCGGAAGATCCCAGACTTCCCGATTCAGAAAAATTTTTAACCTCTGTCGACGATCCCCAACACGTTCCCCCAACTCCTCCGACTTTCGAGCCACCCCATTATCCCCATCCTCACGCATCAGCAACATCCAAAGAGGGAAAAGAGGCACTCATGCCTCCTCCTCCTCAGCAACCAGCTAAACCACCGCTCGCAGCAGCAGCGCCTCAGGGTAAACCAGTAGAGGGAAAAGAGGCACTCATGCCTCCTCCTCCTCAGCAACCAGCTAAACCACCGCTCGCAGCAGCAGCGCCTCAGGGTAAACCAGTAGAGGGAAAAGAGGCACTCATGCCTCCTCCTCCTCAGCGGCCCTCTCAGCGCGCACAAGAGAGCGCTTTGATTAGAGCAGAAGAGAGGGAGGGGAAAATAGAGAAGGTGGGAGCAGAAAAAACCTCTTCAGAAGAAAAAGGCAACCAGGATAGACAACCCTCTAAAGAGACTGTGATTGAGAATCCTCTTTTGCAACCGCTACCACCTCAGATTGCTCCTTTGGCTTATGAAGCAACCATACAGGCATCTCCTCAACTAACACCTGAAACCATTCCTCTCTATCATCAGATGATAGGGACTGTGATTGCAATGACCTCCCCTCACGGCGATAGCCGCACTGAATTTGTATTGAATGCGCCTGGATTTGCCAATTCTAAATTCTTTGGGAGTTCGGTTGTTATCCAGCGCTCTTCCACAGCGCCTTACGAGATCGCAATTGAGCTCACAGGCTCTCCGGAAGCAGTTACGACATTTAATCAAAATCTTCCTACATTGGTCAATGCCTTCAAGAATCAACAAGATCAATTTGCCTTCAAAGTCACTCGCATAGAGGCTCACCACGAACAGCCGCTCGTTCGCCGCAAAGGCAAAGCGCGGGGTGAAGGGGGCTTGTGATTCTGCAGCGCTGGATTCGAGAACTTCCTGTATCTCTTGCTGAAATGGAAGTGATTCCTCTCCTCGGGACTGCTCCACCCTATGATTGGAACGCTTTTGCCTCACGCATGGCAGAGGAGTGGCAGCTCTCTTCGCTACAGGCGAAAATAGCATCGCAGGAGTGGAAAGAGAGCGCGGAAATCGCTGCTGGTCTTGGGAATAGTCCCTGGATTGCTGCTTTACACGTCGCTCCGTTGGATCAAGTCGCTTTTCTCGCACTTTCCAGAAGTGATCAGGAATATCTGCTTTCCTGGGTGCATGAAGAAAATTTCTCTTCAGAATCTCTGAGGGAAGGGCTCACTTCTTTTCTGCTGCTCCAGGTTCTTGGAATCGCGGCCGCAATTCCTCCCTTGGATGCGCTCAGCATCACACTGGAAAAGAGCGCTGATCTTCCCAACTCCCGACTTTTCTCTCTTGAGATCGAAATCAAATGCCAGGAAAAGACTCTTTTGGCGCAATTGCTGCTCCCGAAAGCATTTCGCGAAGCATGGGTGCATCATTTTGCAAATCTTCCCTTTTCCTATAGAGAGAGCGCTCTTGCGCAAACGCTCACGTTACGCGTGGGGCTTGAAATTGGGAAAGTAACCCTTTCTGAAAGAGAATGGAAGGAAGTCACGATCGGAGATCTGCTGTTTCTTGAGAGTGCAAGCTACGATCCGGAACAAGGAGAGGGAATCGCCCTTCTTAAAACAGAGAACATCGCTCTTTGCCAGGCACAAATTTTACGCAACCGCATCACAGTGCAACCAATTCAGGAGGAAATCGTGGAAGAGGAAACCCCGCAATCTCTGGAAACAATACCTCTCACCCTCTCGGTCGAACTTGCGCGTCTACAACTTCCCTTAAGCCGCCTCGCCGCACTTCAACCAGGCAACCTTTTGGAGTTGCCACTCGACCCCGCTAAGCCGGTGTCTCTTACTTTGCACGGGAAACTGCTCGCTAAAGGAGAACTCGTTCAGATCGGAAACAAAGTGGGCCTCCAAATCACTGCGCTTGTTCAAGAGGCGCCGCCATCTCAAGAATCGACGTCGAGCATCGAGGATATCCAGGAGTAAAAAGCATGTCTCCGACAGTTTTCAAAAAGGGGAATTACCGTTTTTTTTCTTTTCTCGAGAAGAATCGCGCAAACACGTTCATGTGAGTGCACCTGGTGGAGAGGCAAAGTTTTGGCTTGAACCCACCATTGCTCTTGCCACTTACCACGGGTTATCGCAACATCAACTGAGTAAACAACTCTCGCCTAAAGGCGAAAGCTTTATCGTCCGCCTATGGCGGCGACATACCGGCGGTTTACATCGCCAGTTGGCCTATCGGCAGACAGGCCAAGCCTCAGGATGTTTCGACTTGCATTTAAGTCGCTGTGCTGTAGGCTACCACAGTTAGGACAAGAAAAACGATGTTTGGATGAGTGCCAAGAGAAAAACAGTGAGAGCAGGTCATAGAGGTATACTCAGGGCTGATATACCTTTCGTGAATGAAGAATTGACGTGATAAAAATTTCAGTTGACAGCATAATGCTGGCATGAGTTTTTTAGATCCGTTCGAAAAAGAAGAACTTCTGGTTAAGCATAAAAAAGAACGTGATGGCCGCGTTCGAGATCGAATCA
>JAGWKO010000063.1 GCA_028873295.1 Verrucomicrobiota bacterium | reverse complement strand
CAACCCCCTTTCCGACGATCGATTTTGGGCAGCTTTGACGCTGGTCAGAATGCCAATTCTTCAGCTTTTTTGGGTATGCTCCTTCACCTCGGGTCTTTCTTTTTTTAGTCGGTCAAACTCGCGAGCAAGCAAAAGCACCTCTTCTTCCGTATGTGCACCACTGTAGATTTTTTGTCGAATTTCCTCTCTTTTTCCCATCCAGTGGCGTTCGAGCAGTTTTTGGATCGTCTCGATAAAACAGGGGAGCGCTCGCTCGCGGTTGACCTTTTTCTGTAAGATCTCTGAGAGAAAAAATTGCGCTTCTGCCTCTTTCTGGTCAATGACCAGGGAGAGAAGATCGCAAGAGCCTGTCTCTTTTATTTGTTTCAAGTAGCTTTCGTAGAGCGACTTGCCTACTGCTGTGCGAAAGTGGTGCGACGAGAGGTTTTTTTCTGCCAGTTCTATGAGTTTTCCCTCTTGCAGGCCGAGAAGAAAGAGCCAGCGGAGGAGGTCTGCTTCGAGGATGCGGTCGGTGGCGATGGAGGGGAGAGTCGCATGTGCAAAGCGCTGGATGGGGGCGGCAATAGGTGCATCGCTGTTCCCGAGGAGCGATTCGGGAGTTTGTGTGAGGCGTGCCAGTTTTTTAAGGCTCTCATGCACCATAATGGGGTTTTCCCACGCTTTGATCTGCTGGGCAATGGTTTCTACAAGTTTGGTTTTGCTTGCAGGCGATTGCAGTGAAAGGGAGCGCGAGCGGTGGGCCACAAGAAAAGAGAGGTAGTCGATGCGTTCATCAAGCAGTTCCTGCCACTTGGCAGGGCCTTTTTTCTGAAGAAAAAGATCGGGATCCCATCCTTCAGGAAGGGTAAGGGCAAAGACTTCGACGCCCTCTTTTTGAAAGAGATCGCCAATTTTGGCACTCGCCTCCTGTCCCGCAGTATCGCCATCGAGTGCAAGAAACACCTCCCGCACTCCCAGATGGAGCAGTTCCTTGACCATCTCTTCGCCAAAGGCTGTGCCCTGACCTGCAACTGTCCAGGGAAATCCGGAGTGGATTAAGCGCAAGGCATCGATCTGCCCTTCTACGATGAGCGCTTTTCTTTCTTTGGCAATCAGTGCTCGCGACCAGGAGAGACCAAAGAGAACTTTTGATTTTTTGAAAAGCGGCGTCTCGGGGGTGTTGATATATTTTCCACCAAAAGTTTCCTCTTTATATTTGCGTGAGGAAAATCCGATGGGTGCCCCCATTGCATCGCGAATAGGAATGGTGATCCGATCTGCAAACATCTCTCTTCCTTTTGAAAGAAGCCCTGCTGCCTCCAGAATTTCAGAGTGGATGCCCTGCTCTTGCAAGATCTTTTGAAGGTAGCCCTGTTTGGGCGCAAGGCCAAAGGAAAAGGTACGGATGAAGTCAAGATCAAGACCGCGATGGTAGAGGTAATCGAGCGCCGCCTGCCCCTCTTTAGTGTGCAAAAGAGAAAAATGGTAGAACTCCACGGCCCTCTCCAGGGCCTCCTTCAGCTCCTTTTTTGACGGCCCGGAACGGCTGCCTTCACCCTTTTCTGTCTCCAGCTCAATATGAAAGCGCTGCGCAAGCCATTCCACCGCTTCCACAAAACTCATCTTGAGATGGAGCATCAGGAACTGAATGGCATCTCCATGGGCCCCACAGCCAAAGCAATGGTAATGCGTCTCTCCTGCCTGAATCATGAATGAGGGAGACCGCTCTTCGTGAAAAGGACAGAGCGCTTTGTGGTTTTTCCCGGAGCGCTGCAGCTTGAGATAGGGGCTGACTACCTCGACGAGATCGACTCGCGAGCGCAGAGCCTCCAGACTTTCTTTAGAGAAGATCGGCATTAGACCTCTTGCGTAACTGAGGTTCTGTCAATTTTCGGGTTCTTTTGAGGATAGGTTCATATCTTTATGGGTATAAGAGCCCCACCTGTAGGTAATTCTCTCCCAACCGCGATTTTTCATATAGCTGAAAACTCGTTTTTCCCATACATCTCCTCGGGGAAAATGGGCCGCATCTTCGCGAATCTCCCCATAGATTGCCTCTGCAAAGTCGCTTCTTCGCACGAGAAACATCTGGTCAGAAAAGCCCTCGTTTGCCACATAGAAGTTCCAGGTCTTTCGATAGGATTCGCGCTTTGCCTCTCTGTAATTGTTATTCCAGGTCAGATTGGCAACGCGGCACTCTCTTCTTTTTTCCATGTAGCGAAGCGCTTTCTCAATCCAGCACACGCGCTTTTCCAAAAAAACATCCCCCGTCATGTAGAGCAAATAGTCAGAGGTTGCGTTTTTTATTGCAGTCAGGGGTGCAATGGCATTATAGAGTTGCCATTCGGTAAATTCAGAGCGGGTGAGAGAAAAATAAGCGAGGAGTGCATCCATGCCCTCTTCTGCCAAAACAGCATGTGTCAGGGTGTTTTGCCGTATCAAGGCATCCGCCTGTGGACATGCGCGGGAGAGATCCACTCCATTGTTGATCACCAGAATGCGTTCCCGGAAGGGGAAAGCATGGTGTCCGATTTGGTGGACCGAAAGATAATTAGGATCGAAGAGAATCTCTTCCCAATCGCGCTTCCAACAGGAGGTAGCAAAAGAGACTGTGGGCATTACCCTTGAGTGCGTGAGAAAATCTCTTGCGGAGTGAAGAAAAACTCGATCTCGCTCTTTGCTGTCTTAAGACTGTCAGATCCATGGATCGCATTGCGGTCGATGCTGGTAGCAAAATCGGCTCGGATGGTGCCTGGAGCTGCTTTTGCAGGATCGGTCGCTCCCATGATTTCACGGACGCGCACTACCGCATTATCGCCTTGGAAGACTAAAATAAGTACAGGGCCAGAGGTCATAAACTCGACAAGCTCGCGGAAGAAGGCGCGCTCTTTATGGATGGCATAAAAGCGCTCTGCATCGCTTTCCTTCAGGTGCGTCATTTTAGCGGCGACCAGGGAAAGACCCTCTCTTTCAAAATACTCAATGATGTTGCCGATCATGTTCTGAGCGACAGCGTCGGGTTTAATGATAGTGAGCGTTTGCTCTATACTTTGTGTGCGTGTTGAAGCCATAACAGGGATACTCCGATTTTTTAGATGGGTTAATTCTAGCAAAAAGACAAAATAGGTGGCAGCAAAAAATGTATCGAGACTTTTATCCTGATCTGAGTCATGTGAAAAAAATTTTAGTGATCAAGCTGCGTCACCTGGGAGATGTGCTCTTGACGACACCTCTTTTTGGCTCTCTTAGGCAAGCTTTTCCTCATGCGACCATTGACGCCTATATCTATCAGGAGAGCATCCCGATGCTGGAGGGGCATCCGGCGATTCGTCATTTTTTGACGCGCAATCCCAAAAAAAAGGGGTGGCGGAGATGGCAGGAGGAGCTAGAGCTGTTCTATTCTATTCGCAAAGAGGGCTATGACCTTGTGTTGAACCTCACTGAGGGAGATCGGGGGGTGATCGCAGCATGGGCTTCAAAAGCTCCTTTGCGCGTCGGTTTTGCGCCAAAAGGGCGATGGCAGAAGGCGAGGCTCACCCACATCGTGAAGTCCCCTCACTCCCTGAGGCATACGGTGGAGCGCAACCTCGATGCACTGCGGCGCATTGGCATTAACCCTCAAGAAAAGTCGCTTTTTTTTGCTATTGCGCAAGAGGATAAAAAGCGCGTGCAGGAGCTGGTTGGCAAGGGACCTTTTGTCCTCATTCATCCTGCCTCCCGTTGGCGCTTCAAGTGTTGGCCAGTGGAAAAGATGCGCCATCTTGCAAAGAAGCTGATTGAGAGGGGAGAGCGCGTTGTTCTTACTGCGGGTGTGGATCCTGCAGAAAAAGAGATGGTAGAGAAAATCGGGCAGGGGCTCGATCTATTACAGCTGGCAGGGTTTCTTTCTCTCAAGGAGCTCGGAGCCGTTATTGCCGCCTCAAAGCTGCTCGTTACTGTCGACTCGCTTCCCTTGCACCTTGCAAGTGCGCTAAAAAAGCCGGTCGTGGTGCTTTTTGGTCCAACATCGGAGATCACCTGGGGACCTTGGGAAAATCTGCATGCCCGTGTTGTTGCGACGTCTTTCCCTTGTCGCCCCTGTTATTTGGATGGTTGTGGGGGCAGCAAGCGCAGCGAGTGTCTTTTGTCGCTTCCTTTTTCTGCTGTATGGGAAAAGGTGGAGCCTTTTCTTTAACCCGTAAAAGATTGTATATTTACTGGGATAGGTTCAGTATGCCTCATAAACTTCTCATTGGTGCACACACTTCTGCAGCTGGCGGAGCGCCTCATGCTCTTTATGAGGGAAAAGAGATCGGTGCGACTACGATCCAATTCTTCACGAACAATCAGAGGCAGTGGCGCGGGCGCACAATCGAGAAAGAAGAAATAGTGGCCTGGGAGGCAGCTCTTGAGGAGACTGGCATCGAAAAACCGATGAGCCATGCGAGCTATCTTATCAATTTGGGGTCTCCCGATCCGGAGCTTTTGCACAAAAGTCGCGCGGCATTTGGTGAAGAAATTGAGCGCTGCCACCACTTTCGCCTTGCTTTTCTCAATGTTCACCCTGGAGTAGCAACTCAAGGCAACGAAGAGGAGTGTCTGGAGCGCATTGCAGAGAGTCTGTTGCATTGGGAAAAACTCCTTGCCAAGGGGGAGACGAGAATTTTGCTCGAGACGACGGCAGGGCAGGGGAAGTGCGTGGGCTACTCTTTTGAGCAGCTCGGCTTTCTTGTGGAAAAGGTAAAAAAGCATGTGCAGGTGGGGGTGTGTATTGATACATGCCACATCTTTGCTGCCGGCTATGATATTCGAACGGAAGAAGGGTGGAAAAAGACACTTGCGGCCTTTGAAAAAGAGGTAGGGTTGGAGCATCTCTATGCTTTTCATTGCAACGATTCAGAAAAAGAGCTCGGATCGCGCGTTGATCGCCATGCGTCTTTAGGGAAGGGTAAGATTGGGCTGGAGTCTTTCCGTGTCCTGATGACTCATCCCCAGACTGCTCTTCTGCCAAAATATTTAGAGACGCCTGAAGGGCCAATTCGATGGAAAGAGGAGATAGCCCTTTTGCGTAAATTTGTGAGTAAACAATGAGAACCAAGTTAAGAGAGATTTTCGGAAGTGATCCATTGCAGTGGATGGGGAAAGAGGTAACGGTCTGTGGGTGGATTCGCACAGCGAGGGGACAAAAAAGCGTCACTTTCCTTGAGGTTAACGATGGCACTACAGCTCTGAACTTGCAGGTAGTCATTGGAGCAGAGATCGATCCCGATCGCAAACTGCTTCCTCTTTTGACGACAGGGAGTTCTGTGAAGATCAGAGGTTCTCTTTTGCAGAGTCCCGGGAAAAATCAGGCGCTTGAGCTGAGAGCTGAGGTTGTCGAGGTGATCGGCTTTTGCGATCCTGCGCGTTATCCTCTGCAAAAAAAGGAGCACTCTTTTGAATTTTTGCGCACCATTGCGCATTTGCGGCCCCGGACGCAAACGCAAGGCGCTGTCTTGCGCGTGCGCAGTGCGCTTGCCATGGCGACCCACCTCTTTTTTCAGGAGCGCGGTTTTTTCTACGTTCATACGCCGATCATCACGGGCTCTGATTGTGAGGGCGGTGGAGAGATGTTTCGCCTTGCGCCAACTCCAGATAACGAGGGCAAGGCACATGACTTTTTTGGCAAGCCAGCCTATCTGACCGTTTCTGGGCAGCTTGAAGGAGAAATTTTGGCACTTGCGTTGTCTGACATTTACACCTTCGGGCCGACGTTTCGCGCAGAGAACTCAAACACTTCGCGCCACCTTGCGGAGTTTTGGATGATCGAGCCAGAAATGGCCTTTGCCGATCTTGAGGATGACATTGAGTGTGCAGAGAGCTACCTTAAGTATTGTGTGCGCTATGTAATGGCGCACTGCAAAGAGGAGCTTTCTCTGTTTGAGCGCTCTCTTGAGCCGGGACTTTTGGCGCGCCTGGAGCAGGTGATCTCACACCCCTTTGCCCGCATTCCCTATACAGAGGCGATTGATATTTTGAAAAAAGCGCCCCGTTCGTTTGTCTATCCCGTAGCTTGGGGTGTGGATCTTCAATCGGAACATGAGCGCTTCCTTGCAGAGGAGTATTGCAAGAAGCCGGTTGTTGTTACGGACTATCCAAAAGAGCTCAAGGCATTTTATATGCGTGAGAATCCCGATGGGAAGACTGTTGCTGCCATGGATCTTCTTGTTTCAAGAGTAGGGGAGCTCATTGGAGGATCACAGCGCGAAGAGCGCCTTGATGTGCTTGAGCATAAGATCGCTTCTCGAGGTCTTCGCAAGGAGGATTACTGGTGGTATCTGGAGCTGCGCGATTATGGTACTGTTCCCCATGCTGGTTTTGGCCTTGGATTTGAGCGCCTTCTTCTTTTTGTCACTGGCATGGAGAACATCCGCGATGTGATTCCATTCCCCAGGTTTCCCAATCACGCGGAGTTTTAACGCGAGTTTCGAGAAAGAAAGAACGTAATATGCTGATTATTTGCTAGAAGAGAGTCTGGTTGGGGTCTTCTATACTGTTTTTACGTACGCGTTCAAGGGGCCAATCCAGTAGAGGTTCTTTTAAGATTAGACCTCTTGCATAACCTCATTTCCTTGCCCTTGCCCCTGCCCGTGCCCTTGCCCAAAAATTCTTACTAAAAAATTTTATTTTTTAGTATAAATGGTAGTCTTCAAAAATCTATTGGCTATTTTATGCAAAAGTTCGAGGTCGTGA
>JAGWKO010000012.1 GCA_028873295.1 Verrucomicrobiota bacterium | reverse complement strand
CACTGCTACGCTGCTCTTCAACAAGACGTTTCGATTCGAGCCAGCTTTCTTCTGATTTTGAAATGGGCATAGATGCACTCCTGGTTTTGAAAAGCATCAGAGTGCCATGTATTGCCAGATTCAAAAAGATGGGTTCATTTCCCGCTTACAGATACGAGGGCTTTTTTACGAATAGTAGGAATGGTAGGATCTAGAGGGAAGGGAGTCAAGAGACAGTTTTTTTGGATTGTTAAATGTCTTTTTGCTGGGCCTAAGTGTAAGGGGAAAATGGTGTATTCTACGCGTACATTTAATCAAAATATTAGTTGTGGATGTAAACGACTCCAAGAGCTTATCAAAGTTGGTGGCATAGCCTCTAGGTCTCATCCACAGCATAAAATTTATACATTATACAAACACGTCAATGATCGGTGCTATAAGTTCAATAACGATGCCTATGATGTATACGGCGGCAGGGGGATATATGTTTGTGATGAATGGCGGCGAGAGAAAGGAAATAAAGGAAGAGAGACTCTGCTTAATTTCGTCGAATGGTGCATAAATAATGGATGGCAAGAAGGTCTGCAATTAGATCGTATCGATAATGACGGTCCATATGCTCCTTGGAACTGTCAGTTTATCCCTCTAATTGAAAACCTTTTTTATTCTTATATAGATAATGCAGACGAAAATTGTCTCTCTACATATATCCAATACTATAAAATCTGGGAACAGGCAGCGAAATTAATAGAAAGCAATGAACTTCCCAATCCACTGGCATTTACGTCTATGATAGCAAGGTGGAAGGATAGGGTCATGCGGCGAGCCAAAACTCTGAACGTTAAGCCGGCTGTGTTTCTCGAAAATAAGCTCTTTTAGGTTTTCTTTTGAGGGTTTTTCCAAAACAAAGCCAATTGATCTATCCTACCTATCTCGCTGGCTTCATTGAAGTTATAGGAGTCCAACAGCTTGCTGGATTCCTGGATTACGATTCCTGAAGCTTTTTCAATAGGAACAGGTTTTGGAAAATCGATTTCTGCAGAGATCGTTCATATTTCATGATTTTCTCGGAGTTTTCCTCTGCGGGGATTAAAGATATCATTCGAGTGACGTCATCCGCAACCTCGTTAGCTGCCTTTTTCTGTTTCAGTTCTTGAGCCTCTTTTGCTAGACGGATGTTTTGTTTTGTGTAGTGCTCTATCAATTTCTGCACAATATCTTGGTCTGAATAGCCATGAGTTTTGAGAAGGCCGCACACTTCCTCGAAACCCAAGGAACCTGCATAAAGACGTGTTTTTTGCTCTTTTGGTAGATTCTCAATATTTCGAGCAACAATGTGTAAATCTTCAGTAATATTGCTTTCGATTCCTTCTTTTTTCCATACAGGAGCTTCAAAGCTCACTTCTTGATTGCGTAGGCAATCAATATAGGTCGTATTCCATTCGGTGTAATAAGTATTGTGTGTTATGCTCCTGTCAATAGATGCGGTGGTATCCTTCCCATAGGAATAAAAATCTGAGAGCAATTTTTCAAAATGTCGCATAATGCTCCCTGATTCAAAGCGTAATACCCTGCGTAGCCGCCAAAAATCGATGGCAATTTTTTCAACGAGAAGGCTTTCCATTTGATTCTGTGGGACTAAGCAGCCGGTCAGATTATTCAAAAGCTCTTCATACTCAAGTTGGCTTTCTCTTCCTGGACCTGATGGGATTATCAAATCTTTGGAGAAGATACCGTGTTTCACGGCGTTGGTGGCGACAATCGTTTTGCCGTGCAAAGATACTGGGCCTGTGGAGGCTTTTGCATTTTGTTGATTGGCAATTAGTTGCTTTGCTGAAGTCATATTTTATTCCTTTTCTGGTTTCTGATTTTTCTAGGGAATCGGAAAATCAGAAATATTTATTTTTAATCTATTAGTCCCAGGTCTCGAGCCTTTTTCTGTCGACCTTCTACCTTCGCTTTTGTTAACCCAGTTTTCTCCATGATCTCCTTGATCGTATGCTCCTGCTTTAGAAGTTCGGCTACAGCCATGACTTCGGGGTCTATATCAGCTTCCTCGATTTTCCAAGACCACAGGCCATCTTCACCTTCGCATAGTTCGACTTGGAAGGGTATCGCTGCATCTCCCGCGAAGTTTCGTGTCTTTTCAAAGACCACTTCAAAGTGTGCCCCTTGGTCGGCGCGGTAATTTGTGGGGTGCTTAAGGCAGATGACAGCGTCGAGAATGTCTTCTTTTTTGCTGGTTCCTCGCTGTTGACCACCTTTCCCAGCGTGATGTACGAAGAGGATTGATTTTCCACGTCTGCGTAGATCCAGAGCCCAATCTTGAGCGGGTTGCCAACTGTCCGCCTCGTTTTCGATTCCGCTTCGGAATAGAGAGGAGATATTATCGATGATGATCAGGTCGCAGTCTACAACGAATTCTTCGATCGCGTCTCTGCCTGATTTTAAAGAAAGATCTGGCATGGGTTTAGTCTGGAGATCAGGAGTGATCAATCGAAGATTTCCTTTGGCCAGCGCATCGAAATCATCAGTATTTGCAATTCGAAGTAATCGTTCCTGAATCGCCACCCCGGGCATTTCTCCATCAATGAAAAGCACCTTGCGTGGTTTGGGAGCTGTCCATTTCCAAAACTTTCCGCCTCTAGCAACAGCGCTTGCAATGCCAAGAGCCGCATGAGTTTTACCAACCCCACGCTTAGCATAGATCATGGCCAGTCCTTGGGAAGGTAGAAAAGGGGATAACAGCATTTCTCGCTCAGGAAGTTGCATATTGAGAAATTCCCCTAAAGTTACAACTACGATTGTACCTTTTTTTCTGGGAGGTGAATAGTCAGGAGTTTTGGCAACAATTTCGATTAATTCTTCTGTTGTGTGTCCGATTGCCAGCCAGTCGCTAACATCTTGTCCGTGAGATTCTTGATATACAAGGCCGGGGAGTTCGACGACTCTAAGTCGTTTCACTTTGCTGTAGAGATGGTCACATAGGAGATCTTTTCTCTTTATTCCAGTCTCATCCATATCGAAGAGAAGGATGACGTCGGCATCTGTGAGCATTATGGTAAAGTCTTCGGTCCATTTAAGCGATTCTGAGGAAGTTGTGGTGATTAAGCCGTAACCCGAAAGTTTATCCGCATCTTTTTCTCCTTCTACAAGGAAGATTTGTTTCCCGTCGATAATGCCTTTAATAACTTCCGGCAGACTATAAAGCACTCTTCTACATCCCTGTAAATTCGGAACTACCTGGCCATTTCCATCGACATGTTCGGAGAAGAAATCCTTACTCCTTCCATTATTACCAGGTTCAACGCGGACTTTTCGATAAAGCTCGATTCCTTGTTCATCTTTGTAAGAATAGACAGTGCGGATAGGGGAGCGTTTTGCGGTCAAGTCTGATTCGAAAAGATCGGAAACTCCAAGACCCAGTGATGCGCAAATGGAGTCAACAGGGCATCCTGCGAAACAATGCAGTAGGATTTTCCCATCGCATCCCTCCTTGATCGAAAGGCTAGGATTTTCATCGTCATGAGCTGGACAGCAAGCTGAGTAACCCGCTCCAGATTTTTGCATAGTCCTACCAGTCTTTGACTGAAGGATCTCTAAAAATTCTCGAATTCCCATTAGACTCTCAGCGTTGTTTCGGTGATTGATGTTTCGAAGCTTGACTTTCGATCCATTCGTCGAAGAGATCGACCCTTACCATCAAACGTTTGCCAATTTTTCTAATGGCATTTTGAAGGCCGTTTTTGTGGCGGAATAAGAGCAGGTGTCGGACCTGGCCCATTGAGAGCGGATATTTCCCGCTCGATACTATCTGTTGGGGAGACCAGTAAACGTAATTTTCCATTCAGGACCTCTAATTAGGTTTTGTTTAACTAAGCCCAATTTTAACTGATGGTGCTGGCTCTGTATTGGTACTATGAGTGACAGTTTTTTAAGGAGTATCGTTTAAGCGATTACCATAGCCTTTGAAACGATGGCGCACCTCACGGCATTGGTGCATAAGGGTGAGGAAAGTGATTTTGCCGAGCCCTTTGGTCTGGTCGGATGCAGCGATGGCTCGATCTAGGGTTCTGCGCAGTGTTCGCAGAGGTTGGCTGAAGAGGTAGTGGGGATTGGGCTTCGGTAAGGCAAGAAGATAGTCATATAGCGTTTTGGAAATTGGCGCGTCGATTTTCCCGAAGAGGGTGCGAACATTCAACCAATGGTTAGGCTTGAATAGGTCTTCTTGATTGACCTTCTTCACGCTGGTTGGATGGAGTTCATGAAGAAGTTCAAGGCGGGTCATAAAACGAGCATTCCCGTTGGCAAGACATATCCAGGCTAGTCCCAGGGATTGTGCGGCAGATTCTTGGGCATTCGATCGACCTTCCAACACAAAGCGGGCAAGGATTTTGAGAATATCGGCGGCCGTCCAGATATCGATGGGATAAAGAGTGATGGGAACTTTTCGGATGATCATGTCGAAATGGATGGTCATATCTTCGGGAAATATCACGTCTAGTTCGCCTAGACTCTCTATTTGACGCCGAACTGTCTCTCTTAGAAAATCGGTAAAGCTACCCCATCCGATGCATTAATGGATGATAGCGCGTAGCTCCATAAATCCATGTATAAGCATCATCTTTCGCCCAATATGCATCGGAATCAGGAGTAAACTCTGTTGAGTCAAAGATAGGCATTTTGTCAATTACAGAAAAGGCTGTAGCCATTTGTGGAATAGACATGTTTCGACGAATCTTTTTCACTGCCTCGATATCGGCAAGAAACTGGCGTAAAACAGCTTTTGCCGGTTCTAAATCAAGTCTCGTTGAACTTTTCATGTGAATTCTTTTGCACTAGATGCTGATAATGTGATTGAAGAAATCCGATATTTTTTCGAAGCTCTCTTGCATATCCTGAGGGAGGCCGCACTCAGTTGCCATGTTGATAAATTGAGCACTCCACTCTCTCGGTGGAGGATCTAATTTCTGCGGGAGTGGATGGGTACCGCGCTTTTTGAAGACTTTTTGGAGTGCGCGGAGCATGTCATCGGGCTTTGGGGTTTTCATGTCCAGTAGAAGAACCATATCGATCAGATCCTTGGGACGAGTATTGACTCTTTGACCGCGAAGCAGGGTGTAGGTGTGCAGTTTTTCGGCGAATTGTTGCTCGATTGAAATCATGGGAATAATCGGTGCAGGGATTCCGCAGAATTCGAGCCAATTGGCTCCTTGGATGGTCTCGACCTGATCGAGAAGGAAGTCGGCGCCTACATCCAACTGGAATCGGACATAGAGTTTATTGTCGATCAATGCGGAAACCGGATATCGAGCGCCTCCATAGGGAGCGTTTTCTAAGTCGATTTGCGCTTCTCCAACCCGATAAATGAAGTGGTCGTTCAGATCCCGGTTTGCGAGATCCCGAAGATCGTTTAAGATCAGAGCGCTGATCAGTTCGCTCTCATTTTTTATGCGCCGTACGAAGGTTAGGTCAATATCTCTTGTTGCTCGGGCATGAGCAAGGCGTAATTCCATCGCATAGCCGCCCTTGAGGTAAAACCCCAGTTTCTCTTGAGAGAAAACCCGCGCTAGAAATCGATCGAATGCGACTTTGCGGCGAAGGCGTTGCAAATCGACTTTGGTTTTGGCAGCTAGCCCTTGAAGACGGGCTTCGAGACTTTTACGGAAGTCAGTTGCGCTTTTGAATTTTGTACTTATGGACATAAAGATAACTATATTTCTTTAGTTGAGAGGTTTTATTTAGATCTCGTTCATTCAGGATCCCTATTCTGAGGCCATCTCGAATGGCTTGCTCTATTTGTTCTTCAGGAATGATTCCCTCCTCGATTACATCGATGAGGGTGCGCAGCGGCGTGGTCACTTGATAGCCTTGCCAAGTTTCTTTATCGCTCTTGATCAGAGTCGCATAACGAAGTTTTAGATGTTTCGGGATAGGGACTCGCTTTCGAAAGCTGGGAGGGACGGTCATGTGCATTTTGGAAGGCATGACATCGCTCATCTCATGAATATCGAGAGCCGTCTCATGAGACCAGACACCTTGTGGATTGCCTTTCCTGTCCCTGCTCCATAGAACCCAAAGAACCAGTTCGGATCGATTCGTCATGGGGTAGCGGGCGAGGCGATAGATTCCTCTAAGCTCTTTGACCCATTCACCTGAGCGTATCCTGAAATGAAAATTTGAGCGAGAGATGCCGCAGACTTCCGCCTGTTGAGAGGTAAAATATCCTTGCTGACGATCTGCAACTTCGAAAAGTTTGTCTTCCGGGTTCATGCTGGTTAATACTGGTTGTTACACAAATGTTATAGTTTCTATATCTTTTGTGTAAATAGAGAAATAGTCGCCTGATCCTTAGAACGATGTGAATTGTCTTCGCGGTGATACGACAATTGCTCACCGCCCCTGGATTCATTGGGAGTCTCCTTTGAGGATCTGGTCTGAGATTTGGTTGCTGAACTGCTTTGTGACTTCCACGTCCATATGGGTGTATTGGAGGAGCATCGACAAAGTACGGTGGCCCGTGGCGGTCTGGAGTTGAAGATTCGAAGCTCCTTTTGCCGCGGCGTAGGTGCAAAACGTGTGCCTCATATCATGCGCCCGGCAATTAGTGATGCTGGCGCGTTTGAGAGCCTGCTGCCAAGATTTTTTGATGTCTATGCGGCCAAAGGAGGTCTTACTCGCGAAGACGAGAGGCTTTTGCGGATTACGGAGGTCGCGGAGGCGCCACAGCTCGGTTACGACGGGATCACAGAGGGCGATGCTGCGCGGGCGGCCGTTCTTGCTCTCCTTGATGTAGGCGATTTTATTCTCAAGATCGATATGTTTCCATTCGAGGTTGAGGATTTCACCTTGGCGGGCGCCGGTTGTCAAAGAGATGAGGATGATGCAGTAGAGGTAGGGAGATTTGCTAACGCGGGAAGCGGAGAGGAGGCGAGAGATCTCGTCTTCCGTAAGGACTCGGTCGCGGCCTGGATTCTCTTTCAGCTTGATGAGCCGGAAGGCGGGATTTTCGCTAATCCAGCGGAGATGCTTAGCTGCATAGGTAAGAAGGGAGGAGAGGGATGCGTAATAGCGATTCGTGGTGGAGGAAGTTCGTTTTCTTCCCTTCGGGGTCGGTGTGTCGATGAGGAGCTGCCGTTCTTTTCCAAGCAGTTCGGGAGTGATGTGGACTAAGGCGTAGGCGCCTAGCCGGATTTTCCAGTAGTCGAGATGGCGTTTGGTGTCGTCGCCGGAACGGTGATGTTCCAGGGCACCGTCTTGGGCGTAGCGATCGATGAGTTCGGCGAAGGTGCGGATTTGATTGTGCTGGTCAAACTTGAATTGCCCGGCCTTGATTTGGCGCTCCACTTCCTGCGCCCAATCCTCGGCCTCCTGCTTGCGTTCAAAGTGATTGCAGACGGTAGGATAGCCTTTGATGCGGACCACCGCGCGCCAGACGGTAGTGCCGTTGTCGTTTTTGCGTTTGTAAATGGATGCCATAGTTCCAACCTTTGAGTTTGGGGTTTGGGTTGGATGGCGCTGCCGGTTAAGATTGTTCTTCGTTGCACCGCCATTGCACCGCGAGAAGGTATTTTAAATTTGAACTTGATATTGGTTCAAGCTCAAACTCGCGCATGCCTATGGATTTGTGCTGGTTAAGAATATGGGGCAACCTGGACTTGAACCAGGGACCGACGGGTTATGAGGGAGAGAGAAGCTCCTACCAACCGCTGCAATCCAGCCATTATGACTCACACGTAAGCGGGAAACGAACCCATCTTTTCAAGAAGAGAGGTTATAAAGTGGCGCAAGGCTTCACTTTATAACCTCTCTTCTTGAAAAGATGGGTTCGTTTCCCGCTTACCGAAGCTTCGCCGTTTCATTGGCGGTTGGATATTCGGAGATTCCAAGACCATGGTTAAGCCATGCCTTGTAGTGAACGAGTGCGTTTCCATTTCCTGCGGGCGATGAGGAAGGTAAGGTTTTGTATAGATTTCCCTGAAGAAAAATATAATCGGGGCTTCCGAAGATCCAACAGCAGGCCTCAAATTTTTGGGGATCGAATGGGGTTCTTTGTTTCTCAAGATTAATTTGATTCTTTAGGTCGCTGAGAATTTCCTTTAGCGGTGCTAAATCAAGTCTCATCAAGATTCTCGATTTCACCAATTTGATGAAGGGATCGCTCTAATTCCGCTTCGATTTCCTCAACAGTAGGAAGAGTACCCTTAAGATTTTCAGGGAGGGCTTTGGCGAGCTGCGTTTCAAAGTTGGCCACTGTGATTGGAGAAGAATTATTCCGAAGAGCATACTCGACGATTAGGTTGTCTTTGCCTTTACAGAGTATCAAGCCGATAGTTGGGTTATCGCCTGGTTGCCGCATTTTGTCATCAATAGCTGCTAGGTAGAAATTGATCTGTCCGGCAAAATCTGGCTTGAATTTGACGGCCTTCAGTTCGATTAAAAAATAGCAATGGAGCTTGATCAGCTCTTGATTGACTGCCATCGCCGCTTTGACCTGCGATTCTCGGATACGGATTTTGATGCTCTCAAGGAGGGCGGGGTAGCTTTCGGGAAGAGATAAAGAGGTTGATGGTTGAATTGTCATGAGTCCTTAGTGGTTCAGCTGTTCTGCGATGTATGAATTCAAGCTTAGGCCAGCAGCTTTTGCCTTAGTAGACAGCCTTGCGTGAAGATCGGGATCGATTCTTAGATTAAATGTGCCTGAGAAGGTTTTTTCGGGTTTTTCCCCTTTTTGCTCGCAAAGGGAGAGATAGAGATCGATTGATGACCGAAATGATTCTTCAAGCTCTTCAACGGTCTTACCCTGAAAAATGATCGGTTCTTTAAGACCGAGGATTTCTCCACGAAAGACCTTAGAATTGTTGTCATACTCGACTCGGCCGAAGAAGCCTTTGTACTTCATCATAGATTCCCCTCTGAAGTAAAGAGGGGAGGATTTTCCCGGGCTAGGCAACTTTCTATGTATTCATTGAGAAAGGTAAGTTTGATTTTCGATGGAAGCCCTTTTCGCGGAATACAGTCATCAAAACAATATTCTCGTTTTATTTTAAATCCTGAAGGTTCTTTCGGATCTCTTATCTGACGAGATCTTATGACATCTGAATGCCCTATCCATTTCAGAAGATTTGTAAATTTCTCTAGGTTCATTTCGTAAATGCACTCTTCTTTAGTCTCATCCGATGAGGTGTCAGTTTCTCCCCTGAGAATTTTCTTTGAAATTCCCTTGCTGAATTTTTTCGTGAGCTGCACGTCGAGATGTGTGTAGCGCTGTAACATTTGCAGCGTGCGGTGCCCCATAGCGGTGGCAAGTTCAAGGTTGGAGGCGCCTTGTCCAGCGGCGAATGTCGCGAAGGTGTGCCACATGTCGTGAGCACGGAAGTTTGTTATGCCAGCGGTGCGGAGAGCTGTTTGCCAGGCTTTCTTGATATCGATGCGCCCGAAGGCAGTTTTGCTGGCAAAGACAAGCGGCTTGAGTGGGTGGCGAAGTTCGTAGAGCCGTTTGAGTTCGACGATGATTGGATCATCGAGAGAGATGCTACGTGGGCGACCGTTTTTGGTTTCTTTGAGGTAGGCAAGGTGATTATCAAAGTCAATGTCTCTCCATTCTAGATTGAGAATTTCACCTTGACGGGCGCCTGTGATGATAGAAATGATAGAGAAGGAGTCTTTCTTTGGCGATGAATTCGGGTGTGATGTGAATGAGAGCGTAAGAGCCGAAGCGCGATTGTCAGTAGGAGAGGTGATGGCGTGTGTCATCGGCGGAGCGGTGATATTCGAGCGCGCCGTTGGCGATGTATTGTTCAAGTAGTTTGAGTGAATGTGTGGATCTTCTTGTGCTGATCGAACTTGTATTGGCCGAGCTTGATCCTGTTGCGAGTGTCGCGCACCCAATCTTCGGCTTCAGGTTTTCTGTCGAAGAGATCACAGACTGTGGGGTAGCCTTTGATGCGGACGACTGCGCGCCAGAGTAGGTGTGCACCTCTTTCAGGTTTTTCTGGTATAAATACCTTAAAAGTCTCTTCTGGTATAGGCATTATCATGCGAATTGTTCTTGCACAGATTAATCCAATTCTAGCCGATCTCGAGGGAAACGAGAAAAAGATCCTTCAGAGCATTGAAGGAGCAAAGAGGTCCGGCGCCTCTCTTATTCTTTTTCCGGAACTGGCGATGGTCGGTTACTTCCCTGACGATCTTCTTCTCGATGGCGTGCTGATTGCCGAGGTGGAAAAGAGGCTGCAGCGCATTGCGGAGAGGACAGAGGGGTTGATGGCCATCGTGGGGCTACCGCGGCGAAGCGGTGCTGGTGCGGAAAAGCCTCTTTACAATAGCGCGGCTCTTTTGGCAGATGGGAAGGTGCTGGGCTACCAGGACAAAAGGCTGCTTCCCACCTATGACGTTTTTGATGAGAGGCGCTATTTTGAGCCCGGGAAAGAATCGCCTATTTGGGAATATAGAGGATACCGCATTGGAGTTACGATCTGCGAAGATTTATGGCAGCATGGACGGGGAGTAGCTGAAACCTCGTACAGCGTCGACCCTTTGCTCGCTTTCCCGAAGGGATCTATTGATCTTCTTGTGAATATTTCAGGATCTCCCTACTCATTTCGCCGCAAGGAAAGAAGAGTGGAGCTCTTCCAACAGGTAGCAAAAGATCTCTCTGTCCCTCTTCTTTTCTGCAATCAGGTGGGGGCTAATGACCAACTTATTTTTGATGGCTATAGCTTTGTGATGAATGAAAAGGGCGAGCGCGTTTTGCAGGGGAGGGGATTTGTCGAAGAGGAGCTCTGTTTTGATAGTAAAACTTCCTTATGCGCGATTACCCCTCCAGACGACGATGGGATCGCTGATCTCTATGCGGCCCTTGTGCTGGGAGTGCGCGACTATTTTCGCAAACAGGGATTTTCTAAAGCTGTTTTAGGACTCTCGGGAGGGATTGATTCGGCTCTTGTCGCCTGCATTGCTTGCGATGCTCTGGGAAATGAGCAGGTGATGGCGCTGAATCTTCCCTCGCGCTACAACGCAAAAGAGGGGATTGAAGATGCTAAACAACAGGGGGAGCGTCTTGGAATCCCTCTTTCGACAATAGCAATCGACTCAACGTTAGAGCACTATCTCCAACTCCTCTCCCCCTTGTTCCAAAAAGCGCCCTCTGACGTGACAGCGCAAAATCTTCAGGCAAGAATTCGCGGTATGCTCCTTATGGCCTTTGCCAACCAGCATGGCGCCCTTCTCTTGAACACGGGAAACAAGAGCGAGATGGCAATGGGCTACGCAACGCTTTATGGCGATATGGCTGGGGGGCTTGCGGTATTGCAGGATGTGACGAAGGAAAAGATTTATCGACTTGCCGCCTACGTCCGGTCCAGAGACCCCTCTTTAATTCCAGAGAGTGTCATTCATCGCATGCCAAGCGCTGAGTTGAAAGAGAATCAAGTCGATGTCCAAGAGCTACCCCCTTATACGCTTCTTGATCAGCTGCTTGAGGCCTATCTGGAAAGAGGAGATGCACTTGAGCAGATCGCAGAAGAGCTTCACATCCCTCTTTCTTCAGCGCAGGAAATTGTCGCCAGGGTGCATCGCAATGAGTACAAGCGCAGACAGGCGCCGATGGGACTTCGCGTGACGCTCAAGGCATTTGACAGGGGACGCTATGTCCCCATCGTACAGAAGTGGCGATAACCTCGGTGAGCGATCTCTTCCCGGAGCGCAAAAGAAGAAGGCGATCAAATCCTACGGAAACCCCACAGCAGTCGGGAAAGCTCGCCATGGAAGAGAGAAGCTCTTCTGGCAGAGGGTAGGGCGCCTTATTCTCCTCCCTCCTGCGCCTATTTTCTTTCTCGAATCTCGTGCGCATCTCAAGGCCATCGCGCAGTTCGTGATAGCCATTGGCAAGTTCTATGCCATTCCAAAAGATCTCAAAGCGAAGGGCAACGCCATCTATCACACGCGCAAGAGCACCTTCCCAGGGAGGGAAATCAGAGAGAATCGTTACGCAATCCCTGCCAAGATGCGGCTCGACAGAATGGCTGAAGAGAAACTGAAGCGATGTCGGAACATCCCACTCTCCGCCTCCTAAAGAGAGGACCTTTGCCTGTAACTCGGCAAGAGAGATCTGCAGAGGGTCGATTTTGGCATAGAGCAAAAAGGCCTCTTTGTAAGAAAGGCGCTGAATGGTGCGCTGAGGAAGAAAAAGAAAGAGAAAAGTAAGTGTCTCTTCAATCATCTCATCAAGAGAGATGCCGATGCGGTACCACTCTGCCATCGAAAACTCAGGCTGATGGCGCTCCCCAAAATCCCCCTTGCGAAAGACATGGCCGAGATAAAAGATCTCGCCACATCCTTGAGAAAGAAGCCACTTCATCTGATATTCAGGAGAAGTGTGCAAATAGCCCGTCACTCCGCTAAGAGCTTCCCCTTCGATCACATCGATGTTGGCATCGATTGCAGGAGTAGGCTGGAGCATGTGGCAATCGACCTCGATCACTCCTCTTTCCTGAAAAAAGAAGCGCGCTTTCTGCAGGAGCTCTGCGCGTTCTCTAATTTGCTCGAGAAACATACTCACAGGTGCGCGTGTCGATCTTGATCTTTTCGCCCTCTTCGATGAAGATCGGGATCTGTACCTTCGCTCCCGTCTCTGTCGTTGCCGGTTTCAAGACGCGCCCAGAGGTGTCGCCGCGGATGCCAGGGGCCGTCTCTGTGATGCGCATTTCGAGGAAGGTGGGAGGAGAAAAATCAATCACATTCCCCTTGTAGAAAATCACCTGATAAAGGACCTCTTCCATTAACCACTGCTGATTGCTTCCAATCAGGTTGTCCGAAATGGTGATCTGCTCAAAGGTCTTGTCGTCCATGAAGACCGCGCCGTCTGCTTCCTTGTAGAGAAAACGCACTTGCGCTTCTTCAACGTCGGCAAGATCGAGTTTTTCCCCTGATTTGTAGGTTTTTTCTACCACCCTGCCATTTGCCATGTTCTTCATCTTGACACGGTTGAAGGCCTGTCCCTTGCCGGGTTTTACAAATTCATTGATAAGAACAAGATAGGGTTCTCGATCAACTTCAACTTTCATGCCCACTTTCAGTTCGTTTGTTGTCACTGTGCTCATTGTTTTCTTATCCTATATGTTGCGGTGGTAGGCGCCTTTGATCGATTTTGCCTGCATCTCGCGAGCAAATTTTAAAATTTTTACGCCCTTCTCGATATGGTCTGGCATATGCTCATTGTAGACCCTCTGTGAACTCTCTTTTGTTTTGACCTCTGAAAGAGGCAGATCAGAGATGAGTAAGAGAGCGCCCAGGGTGAATTTCCTTTTATAACTCGCAGCAAAAAGGGTCGCGCACTCCATCTCGATCCCTTGCGCTTTTGTCATTTTGAGCCTGGTCTTGAAATCTTCGTTAAATTCCCAGAAACGCGTGTTGGTTGTGTAGGTGATGCCGATGTGATAGGTGCTCTGTTCCTGGTCGAGGACTTCGCTAACAGCGCGCTGCATTAAAAAGTTGGCAAGTGCGGGCACTTCGATAGGGAAGTAGAAATCTGACGTGCCCTCTGCGCGGATCGCTGCCACAGGGACCAGATACTCGCCTACATGGTAGCGGCGCCGCAGGCCCCCACACATGCCCAGCAAGAGGCTTGCTCGAATGGGAATACAGGAGCAAATATCGATCACAAGTGCTGCTGCCGGAGAGCCAATCTTGAAGTCAAGGATGGAGATCTCATCTTTGGGGCAGTGAGCGACCTTGAACATCGACCCCTCTTTGATTTGCAGACCTCTTTCTTTGGCAAAATGGTCTACATAGCGGGGAAAATTGGTCAAAATTAAATTGGGGAAGAACTCGGACGCTTCGCATCCGGAATAGCGTTCGAGTGATTGGCGGGCAATCTCTGTCTCTTCAGGACTTCTGCTGAAGCTCATAAGTTTTTAAGTATAGCAAGAGGTGTGATTTTTTGGCTCGACAAAATTTTTTGAGTTCTGTAAAGAAAAGAGAAGCGACCCCTTGCATAACTTGGGTCAGCGATTTTTGGGATCAAAAGAGGTCTAGGTTGTTTATGATTGGAGAAGAAATTCTGGTTGAGATTGATGCCACACTTGATCGTTTGATTCAGAATGCTGAAGCGATGCAGAAGGCGGATTCTCGCGATCTTTCTGAAATGGAAATAGAAGCATTTCAGAAAACGCAAGAGAGCCTGCTTCACCATTTTCTCTACATGGATCGATGTCTTGCAGAAAAAAGAGTCGAGCAG
Organism: Verrucomicrobiota bacterium; assembly: GCA_028873295.1. Taxonomy (GTDB): domain Bacteria; phylum Chlamydiota; class Chlamydiia; order Chlamydiales; family SM23-39; genus JAGWKO01. Next base: position 18,130 of record JAGWKO010000012.1, on the reverse strand, counting down.
CGCTCTCTAAGGGGTCGTATTCAACAAAAATTCGGGCAATTTCAGGCGCTTGAGTCCGCCTGTTCGAATACTCTTACAAAAGAGCCCTCCAAGGCCATTTCCCTTGTGATGAAGCGCAGAGTCAAGAAACGACTGCAGAGAGTTGCTGGCAAGAGAGAGTAACCAGCTTACTATTAAATTGTTAAAAAAACTCTTGAGTCCTGTCCGCTTCTTTCTTAGCATATCGTACCTATGCATGGATTTTGTCCTCTTACATCCGGATCAAAGGGAAATTCGATTTTTCTTGGAACAGACAAAACGCGCATTCTGATCGATGCTGGCGGCAGTTTTTCTTCACTACAGAAGAGGTTGGAGGAAATTGGCGTTGCCATCGAGACGATTGAAGCGGTTCTTGTGACACATGAGCATGGCGATCATATTCAATCGCTTGCTCTGCTAGCCGAGCGTTGTCGCATTCCCATTTTCGCCAACGCAGCAACGGCGAAGGGAATTGCCACTTACTTTGCAAAGAGAGAAGCCCTTCCCCGTTTTAAACTGTTTGCAACGGGCGAGCCCTTCTCTTTTGCTGATATCGAGATACATCCCTTCTCTGTTCCTCATGATACTTTTGATCCTGTGGGATTTGCGATCCATGCAGAGGGGAGAAAACTCGGGTTTTGCACCGACCTCGGTTATGTAACGAGTCTTGTGCGAAGAGAGTTGCAAAAATGTCATTATCTCTACGTCGAAGCAAACCATCAGCCTTCGATGGTTCATTCAAGCAATCGCCCTTCTGTCTACAAAGATCGAGTTCTTGGCAGACAGGGACATCTTTCCAACCAGGAGTGCAGCGAGCTTGTCTCTTCGCTCTATCACCCCGAGCTACAACATATTCATCTCGCCCATCTCTCAGGTGAATGCAATGTTCCCGAGCTCGCTCTCAGGATCGTTCGAGAGGGGCTTCTGGCGCTCGGTCACGAAGTTCCTCTGTCGATTGCTCATCAGGATCGCGTTTCTGAGCCAGTTCTATTTTAGAAAATGACAATTCTTGAGTCATTTTGGGTATAACTCCATGGACGACTATGCGCTATTTGAGCAGGATTTTGAGTGAGTGGAATTTTCAATCATCTGTGTAACGGAGCAGAGCCTCTCCATAGGCGCGAAGAGGAGCTTCTACTGCGTTCAGTATTTGACCGATCTGCTCATCAGTTACTCCAATCTTATGGAGGCCTTCTGTGATCGCTTCCTGCACAATGTGATGAACTCCCTGCAACGCCTTGCTCGGAAGAGAGACAAGTCCCAGGAAAATTTTTTGGTCGATAACGGAACGAGGATTGTCAAACTCAAAGGGATGAGGGTCCTCAGAGGGAAGCCTCCTGATGGCTATATCTGCTGCAACGCGTGCTGCGTGAGCTGCAACAACGGGAAGAATAAGAGAATGTTTGGGAATGAAGGCTCTAAGAGCAGCCGAGTCAACTCCCGCTTCGATGGCTGCCTCTGTAATGGACTCGCAGAGGGTTTCAATCCCGATGTCGAGTGTGACATGAGTTATTCCTCCAGCTACTGCTTCAAGAGGTGCTGATTCCATATGTTTGATAGAGCCATAGGTAAACAATGCTGTTTTTGGCAGAAGGGTTTTGCTGCTGATAAAAGAGGCTGCCGTGTCATAAAGGAGCTCTTCAAATCCCGATTCGTGCGACTCATGGTGCTCGCCATGCTGTCCGTGAGCCTTGTTTGACGTCAGATGAGAGGCTCTTTCCTGCAGAGAGGAAGATGTAAGAGATTGCTCAGAAAACAGGGCCATCTTTGCCGTATCGATTCTTGTCATGCCAATGCTTTGAATTTTTGTGATAGCGTCAGTAGTTGACTGGCATTCGGAAGAAGAAAAAGAGACCTGGCGCAGAGTGGGCCCGATATTCATGAGGGCATTATTGGAATTTCTGGTGGAGTTCCTGGCGTTGGAAATGAGCGTACAGGTGCGCCTTGCCCCCTCTTTGGTGGATGAAATGGCAGCGATTCCCTTCGATGCAATCGCACATGGCGCGCCCGTTGGATCATCTTCGTGTTGTATTTTGCGAATGGAAATAGACATAATAACTCCCTACAATTTATTTGGTATTCAATTTTAAGTTTCTGGTTCAGTTTATGTCAATATGGGAAGTTGTTGGATTTGGGAGTGGGGTCATTATGTGGCTTCAATTGATGATTGATGATGTCGCCCCGGAGTTTTGCAAGCCTTTCGTCAACTTTTTCTTTTGAGCGAAATCCTTGATCGGGCGGCCTATTATAGTAAGACATGGGCGCAGTTGTCGCAGCTCTTTCTATTCCATGAGCAATGTATGAAGAGATGTGGCTGCTTGCTGTTTGGACAGTGGCGATTGCCCGCGAGGTGGGAGGGGCTTTTCTGATCTTTTCCTTTGTGCTTTGAAAAGAGTCAATCAGCTCTTTTTTTGTGACTGTTCCGGCAACAAGGGCGCTGCAGGATTTGCGGAGCTCTTCCCGTTGCACTGCTTTTTGTTCCACGAGTTCTCTTTTTGCAGCCTCAAGCACAGAAAAAGTCTCTTCAAGATGATCATAGGGAGTGACAGTCAGTTGTTCCTGGATCACTTCATCGATAGCACCGGCTATAGCGGTGAGGTTCTCTGTTAGAGGTTGAATGCGAGCTTGCAGATACTCTTCTGCCCTTTTTTGCGCCTCATCAATGGTTGCCTCTATATCAAGATCGGATTCATCAGAGCTCTCATCAGAGGGGCAGGTGAGAAGATTTCGCAAAGAAATTGGCGTCATTCAATCCTCCCTAAAAGATCTTCAGCCCTCTGAAGGATCGCCTGGTAGTGAACCTCTTCCTGGGCTATGAGACCGTTTGCCTGTTCCATCTCTTGACTGATCTGATTGATACTGGCGATCAGTTCATTGAGTTTTTTTGTAATATGGTCCACTTTTTCTTTGATAGCGCTCTCGTCTCTGCTTTCAACCAAGGCTGAAACGCGTTCTTGTAGTTTTTGAAATTTGGCGCTAACGCTGTTGTACTCCACAGCTGCAGCAAAGATGCGACCGCGGGTAGCTTGCTCAAAGGCAGAGCGAATCTCTTCTGCTAACCGCTCCTTCTCTTTTCGTTTATCCATCTTCCTGATCTGTTTTTCTCTTTTGGCTTGGAAGCTTTGTATCTCTGTTTCAGGCTCAAGGCCCAAAGAACTGATAGATTCTTTGATCAGATTGCCAAGTTCAACAAACTGCGCCTCATCAATTTGTTGCGGAAAGGATGGCTGGACGAGAGAAAAGAGAAGGTGACAAAGAACCCTTGCCCTGGTTTTAGGAGGAGAGCTCTCATAAGATCCATCCTGCAAAAGGGATCGAAACTCTTCCGCTTGCAATCCCATTTCCTCAAGTCTTTGTAAAAGAAAAGCTTCTCTTGATTTCAGCCGAAGGATGTAATGAGTGGAGGGAGAAATTGGTTCTGCGGTTTCCCTCAAAGTAGTGCTGGTATAGTTTGTTTGATGAACTCGGATCATGGGCATATATCATAGCATCATAGCAATCTCATGAAGAAAATCAACCGATAAAAATTATTGTACAAATATATTTTATTCTTCCATTTTATTCGCTGCGTGGTAAAATTCCTCGCGTGAATATCACTATTTGTTCTTCATTTCTACAGACAAGAGCTCTTCTTCCGGCGCAGCAGGTGGATGATTTGCAAATGGGTGAAGAGCCATTGCAAGCAGCTCCTTCCGTACCTTCAAGCGATCTGCTGCAAACGGCATGGAAGCGCGGTTTGCGAGCAGAGCTTGTGGAGATTCAAGCTCTTTTAGACAGCACGAGGTTGGACGATCCCTTTACTGAAAGCATTCGACTATGGGTCCCTTCTTTCAGGGAAGTATTGGGAGAGTGCGATTCTGTTGAAATGGTTAAGGAGAGATATTTTGCGTTCCTTCATGAGCTTCTGGTAGATGATCCATCAACTGCAATGGATGCGCCTTCACTTCCTTTAGATGATCACCCCCTTTTGGGTAGTAATGGCTTGCTCTTCAATCGAAAAGCGCTTTGTGTCGCTTTGAGCGCTCTTCCCGTAGAGGATCGGATGGAGTGGCTCTATGATGTGGTAGGGACGAGATCTTTTCTTCTAAAGGCGCACCCTATTGCAGAGCGCATGGTCTCTTTTCTTAAGGAATATGATGCTTCCTTTTTCCAAACGGAAGCTTCTCTTCGAATCGATCTGCTTTACGAAGAGCTGAAAGTAAGAAGATCTCTTCCTCTTTTTCCTACTTTGGAAAACGCCTTTATTCGCGAGCAAGTGCTTGAGCCTCAATGGGCTGCAATGCGCGAGACAAAAGAGCGGAGAAGAGAAACGGAGAAGGCGCTTTCAGAAAGGATCGGGCAGGAATCTCAACCTCTTTTTGCTGAGATTGGCGAGCATTTTGATGCTCAGATCGAGCGGGTGAGAAATTTTGGTGAAGAAGAGGGGGTAAAAAGAAGGGAGTTAGAGGCGCGGATCGAAGCGTTGAATGGAGAACTGCCTGTTTTACAGGAAGAGGTTCTTCTGCAAAAGGCGCTGATGGGACGGGTCCAGGAAGAGATCAGAGGAACGCAAGAGGCAAATCGCAAGCTTGAAGAGGCAACAAGGGAGCTTAAGCAGGCTCTTGATAACTATAAGGAAAGAAAAAAAAATGAACTGATCAAGACGGTGGCTATTGCTGCTCTTTGCGCTGCCGTAACTGCCGGGGTCACATCTGCATTGCAAATGGGAATGCAGCCTACTTTATCTGCTGGCTCGGGAGGAGGAATCATGGGAGGAGTAAGTTTCCCTGTATGATCACAACTACCGCCTATCAGAACATTCTGCAAAAAGTTGAGTCAGCCTATGCAAGGCGCTCTGACTATAATGATTTTATCTCATCTCGCCTCTTTGAGTGGCTGGAGGAGGCAAAAACTGGCTCTTTCTCTGAAGAGAATCTTTTAAAACAGCTCAAGGAAGAGGCTCTTGCCAACCCACTCATTCCCTCTGCTCTTTTAAAAGAGGCCGTTTTGGAAAGGTGCTGGGTTTGGGAGAAGTGGATGCTGGAGGATTTTCAGAAAAGCTTTCCTTCAAGCAGCTCTCCTTTTGATGGGGAGATGATGGTGAGAGCAAGTGAAGCAAAGGTTCACGGGCTTGTCACATCGATTTTGCATGAGCTGGCAGGGGTTCCCACGGTTTTTTCTGACGCTCTTGTTCTTCGCGGTTCTGGCTCAGCCTTAATGAGTATTGGTCAGAATCCCGAGATGTTGGAATTTAAAAAAGTCTACTACGGGGAGATGGCGCAAAAGTATAGAGCGACCCAAAACGTGTTGACAGAAGCGTGGAGCTTAAGACGGGGAAAGTGCGGGATGGCTCTTACTAAAAGTTCTGTAGCAGAGAGAAGGGGGAAACTGGATGAAGAATCCAAAGCGCACGTTACTGCAATGATCGCTGAAGAAAAGAGAGGAGTTGCGTCTCATGCAGTGCAGGGACAAGCCGTGCTCGAAGTGCAGGTCGCTTTAGAGCAGAAAGCAACTGCCATTCTGGATGAAGGAAAGAAAAAGGTCGAAACAAAGAGAGAGGAAGTGCGGCACAATGAGGCGCGGATTCAAGAGCTTTCTGACAAATTGAAAGGAATGAGGGCATGAACAGCACAATTACAACAGTTGAAAATACAGGGCCGTCGCTTGTTTTGCGATTAATCGCAAGGCCGGAGCAGCCCTTTTCCTATAGCGAGGCGTTGAACTCTCTTTCCCACATGCTCTCTTCTCATAGAGAAGATCGGGACTGGCTCTCGAATCGGCTGATTGTCTGGGTAAGAGAACTCATTGCCACTGCTCCTGTAGATGAAAATGGGGATTTTGTCCTTTTGCTGAAGGAGACAAAAAGAAAGATCGAAGAGCTCTTTAATAAAGTCTTCATCCATCCCGATTTTCAGGAAACCGTTGTGCCGGATCTTTCCACTCCGCCTCAACGCGTTCTTTTAGAGAAGGAGGATATCGAAGTTTTTTCCAGACGCGATTTGGAAGCTGTATTACAGGTTTCCACTTCTTGTCCCTGCCACGGAAAGCAAATGCAAGAGTATGAGGATCATCCATTTGCTGCGGAGATTTTGCAATGGATATCTTCTTTACCTGTTTCTGTAGGGAATTCGGCTGCGCCTGGCGGTGAGATTGCTTTGCGCAATGAGATGGAAAGAACACTCTATTATGCAGTGCTGCAAAAGAAGGCGTCGAGCTCGAAGGTGAATAGTGCAATAAGCGGTTGTGAGGAAACGATTCGAAACCTTCGGGAAGAGTTGAGAGTAAGTGATGAGGTTCGCGCTTTTGCTGCTGAAGCAAGAGGTGGTCTTTACCAGCGCGTTATGGCAAGGATTGAAGAGCAGGATCGAAGAGTGGCTGATATGTTGCGCGAGCAGGATATAGAGCATCGTCAAGAGATGCAAAGGACGAATCAGAGGATCGATGCACTTGTAGAAGAGGTTGCGCAGCGAAGAGCGGAGGTGGCAGCGCTGCGGGAAAGATCGCTTTCCCAACAGGCAGAAATCCAGGCGCTCAATTGGAGCATTGCCGCAAAAGAAGCAGAGATCGCGCGTATCCGCGCTGCGATGGATAGTGATGATGGAATGTGTACCATATCGTGAGGAGGTAGATGAGTATAAAGATCATAACAAAAGAGCTCTCTCTTACAGAAACTCTGTTCCGGGAGATGCACCTGGCAGATCAAACAAAAGAAAAAGCTGTGCAAAAGCTGTCAGCTGAGGTTAAGGGGTTTGGGGAAGAGGCTAATGCCTTACTCAATGAATTGGATGGGGCAATTGAAGCGCTTCGAGCGCGGATTTTAGAAGCAGAGCAGGCGCACCGGGCGGAGGATGGTTTGCACCAAGCAACGATGCAGAGATTGCAAGAGAGAGTGGTGGTTGCAGAGCGCTCAAGAGATCTTGTTCAATCTCGAGTGCAGGAAGTGGCTTCTGAGGTAGAAAAAGAAAGAAACGAATTGACCAGACGTCAGAATGAGACCTGGAACGTATGTTCGAACTGTAATGGGAGGACTCGATGACTATAGTTTCTTCAAGTAAAGAGTCTTATGCGACTAACCCCTCTGCTGCACAGATGGAAGAGGGGCGCGTTGACAAGCTTGTCGGGGAGGCTTCTTTTTATTCAGAGGAAGTTAAACAGCGCGTAGGTGATAAGCAGCAGAGATTTCAAACTCTTTTGCATCAGTTAAACGAACTCAACCGATCTTTGCAGGATAAAAAGCAGTTGCATGGTCAGGAACAATCTCGATTACAGGGAAGAATTTTTCAAATTGAGCAAGAGGAAGCGGGGTTGACAAGGCAGCATGTAGAAATGAATGCAGAGATTCCCCGTTTGAAAGAAGCGCAAGGGAACGCTACTGGCATAGTGCGTACTATTATTTGGTGCTCCGCTTGTCAACGAGGGTATTATGAGTTTCAGAGGGCTGAGCAATCAAGAGCTGCGCATTTTGCCAACGTAGCAGAAATGGCAAGGCGCAGGTAATTCTATCTTTTCTCCATCTCTTATCCAACGGGCAGAGAATCCTGTTCCCTCCAGCATTCTATTTGCTTCCTGCTGTAGGGCGTGAAGGTCGGCATCGCTGTGTGAAGGGTCGTGATGCGTGACAAGTAGCTGAGGAGTACGCGTAGCCTTGAGAAAGGCAAGGGTGTTGGGAAGAGAGGAGTGCCCCCAGCCTATTTTGGTTTTGTATTCTTCTGCTGAGAATTGCGCCTCATGGATGAGCAGATCGAGGTCGGAGAAAAAGTGGATTGTCTTCGCTTCTCTTTCCAGGAGATGGGGAGGAGGGGAGTCCCAGGGACCGCAATAGCCGCGTAAAAACTCATGGTCGGTGATGTAGCCGATCTTCTGCTTTGGGGTGATGATTTTAAACCCATAGGTGACTCCAGGATGCGCAATCTGGCAAAAGTGAAGAGAGACCTCTCCCATCTGAATGGGAATCTCTTCAAAGGCAGGATAGAAGCGAAGAAGCGCCTGGATCTGCTCAAAGCCGCCAGGAAAGACTTCTGAGGAGAGAAATTGCGTCAGCAGAGTTTTCCCGCTTTTGGCCATCTGTGCAGGTAGCCAGATCGCAATCTGCGTCTCTTTTTGGAAAGCAGGTGCGAAAAAGGGAAGCCCAATCAGGTGATCGAGATGGGGGTGGCTGAGAAAAATCTGAATCTCTTTGCCGATATTTTTTCGAAACTGCTCCCCCAGAGGGCGAATCCCTGTGCCCGCATCGATCAGAAAATAGGTGTCGTCATAGGCGACCTCCAGGCAGGGAGTGTTGCCTCCATACTCGACGTATTGAGGGCCGCTCACAGGACAGGATCCCCGTGTTCCCCAAAATTTAAGAAATCTCGTCATCATCCTCCATCATGGAAGAGGAGAGAACGCGTCTCGGCCTCGCTCCATCTGCAGGCCCGACGACCCCATTTGCCTCCAGTTCATCAATAAGACTCGCAGCGCGCGCATAGCCGATTTTCAATTTGCGCTGCAGAAAGGTTGTTGAGGCTGCCTTTACGCCAAGAACTGTGGTCAAGGCCTGTTCGTAAAGGGGGTCTCTGCTTTCGGGGCTCTTTTCCTGTGCAAGTTCGGGAGGTTTGTAGTTGTCAAAGGAGGAGATGAGATACTGCGGCGGCCCCTGCTTTGCCAGCGAGCTGATGACGCGATGGATCTCCTCGTCGCTAATATAAACCCCTTGCGCCCGGACGAGCTGTGATGTTCCCGGGGGAATAAAGAGAAGATCTCCATTGCCAAGAAGACTCTCAGCGCCCACTTCATCAAGGATGATCTGTGAGTTGATCCGATTGGCTACCTTAAAAGAGATGCGCGTCGGGATGTTGGCCTTGATGATCCCTGTGATCACTTCGCGCGAAGGGCGCTGCGTTGCAAGGATGAGATGGATGCCCACAGCTCGCGCCATCTGTGCAATGCGCGCAATGGGCGTCTCAATATCGCTGCTTGAGACCATCATGAGATCTGCAAATTCATCGATGATAGCGACAATGAAGGGCATCATCTCTGGAATCGGAATTGAAGAAGCTGCCTCTTTTTCCACGTCGCGTTTTCTTGTATTGAAGGCGCTGATATTGCGCAGAGAAAGCTGCTTGAGAATTTCGTAGCGCACCTGCATCTCCCGCACAAGCCACTGGAGCGCTGCATAGGCGCCATGCGATTCTGTAATCACGGGCGCGATCATATGCGGAAGATCGGAGTATTGCGTCAGCTCCACCTTCTTGGGGTCGATCATGAGAAGCTTGACCTCTTCAGGCCGAGCATTCATCAGAATCGACATCACAATCGTATTGATACAGACCGATTTTCCAGATCCGGTAGCCCCCGCAATCAAGAGGTGAGGCATACGGGTCAGATCGGCAAAGAGCCATTCCCCATGGATCGACTTGCCTAAAAGAATCGGAATGGAGAGCTTTTTCCCTTTCTGCTGGTAGTAGAGCAGCATCTCTTGAAAGTTCACCTCTTGCGGATGAAGTGCTGGCACTTCAACCCCAACAGCCGCCTTGCCAGGGATGGGCGCCACAATGCGAATCGATTTGGCCTCCATGTTGAGAGCGATGTCATTTTCCAGTGCCTTGATCTTTTGCACTTTTACCCCAATCGGAGGGTGCACTTCAAAGGAGGTGATCGTGGGGCCGCTATGGATTTCTCCCACCTTGCCCTCGATGCCAAAACTTTTTAAAGTCTCTTCCAGAACAGATGCCTGACGAATCAGATCCTTTTTCAGGCTGGGATGATCGAAGCGCTGCGCTGGCGAGGAGAGAAGCGTTGGCGAGGGGAGCTGGAAGGAAAGATCCTTTTGCACGATGAGGTTTTGAGTGGGAATTGAGATCTTTTCTTTGGGAGTCGGAAGAGAAGAGCTGGTGCGAATGATCGGTTCCTCCGGAGCAAGGGGCAGAGTTTTGGGAGGCGCCTCTGGAGGAGAGGCTTTTTTCGCAGGGAGTTTCTTTGTCTCTTTTATCGCAGGAAGAGAGAAGAGTTTTGTACTTCTGCGCGCTCCTCTTCCGATGGCAAGAAAGAGGGGGATGAGGGGAAGCCTTGTCAGGAGCAGAAAGGAGACGAGGCTCGTGGAAGAGAAGATGAGAAAAGTGCCTTGGGGACTGAAGAGCTTTTGCAGATTGAGGAGCGGGAGATCGGCATAGAGAAAGTAGAAGGGAATGCCGCCGAGAAAATAGCGCGTCAGCGTACGTGGATAGGGGGTGAAAAAGGCGATTTTTTCCGAGAGAATGCGAGGTTCCCATCCGGCAGCTTGCGCAGGAAACTGGTCGCTGAATGCGGTAAAGAGGAAAGAGAGCGAAACAAGAAGAATGGAAAAATAGAGATGCTCATAGAGCGGTGGATGGCGAAAGCGCGTGATAATGCGAAGGGACATCCAGAAGAGATAGGTGGGCAGTAAAAAGGCGGCAAGACCGAAAAGAAGAGTCGCGCCATAGGCAATCGAGTAGCCCGCATAGCCAAGAAGATTGAGAGAAGGATGCCCCGCAGAAAAGGTGCCGAGCGAAAGAAAGCCAAGAAAAGAGAGCGCAATGAGAAGGAGGGCTCGAATGTCGGGAGATAGAAGGGGGGCTTTCTTTTTTTTTCTCTTCACAACGTTAGCATGGCGAAAATTCCCAATAGAGCGCAATACCAAGCAAAGGGGGCGATGCTCTTTTTTTCATAAATCCAAAAGACAAAGCGCACTGCGAAAAGTCCAGTAATGAAGGCAGCAGAAAAAGCGATGCAGTAGGAAAGAGGAGAGAGGGCGAGAGGATGAGAAAGGAGATGCATTGCTTCAAGACATGTGCCGCCCAGGATCGCGGGAATAGAGAGAAGAAAGGAAAAGCGGGCAGCAGAGGGCAAACTCCAGCCAAGAAGGCGTGCGAGCGCAATTGTTGAACCGCTGCGCGAGATGCCGGGGATTAGAGCCAGTGTTTGCATCCCCCCAATCGATAGCGCACTTTTCCAGGAGGGAGGGTCACTTTCTTTTTCCGTTTTCTTTTGGAGTGTAGAGAGGAAGAGTAGAAAGGAGGTCAAAAGAAGGGCATAGCCGAGAAAAGAGGAGTGAGAAAGGATGTTCAGAAGGGGTTTACAAAAGAAGTAGACAGGGACAAGAGGAAGAAGAGCGAGGACAAAAAGAGCTATTTTGCGAGGAGAGCGCAGCGTGGAGAGAATCTCTTTTCGTAAAAAGAGGGCAAGGGCCAAAAGAGTTCCTAAATGGCAGGCGAGATCAAAGGCGCGGAACTCTTCGCCCTGGGGAAGGCCCAAAAATTCTCGCGCAAGGCAGAGGTGAGCCGAGGAGCTCACGGGAAAAAATTCGGTGATTCCCTGGATAAGACCGAGGAGAAGGGCCTGTAAGGGAGACATGGGCGATCGACGAGACTCGAACTCGCGACATTTGGATCCACAATCCAACGCTCTAACCAACTGAGCTACGACCGCCAGAGAGAGACATTATAATAGAATTCCTGGTTCCAGGGAATGTTTATTTTTTGCTTTTGAATAATAGTAGGTTGCAAAGAGGGAAAGGAGGAGAAAGAAGGTGACTGGGAGGAAGAATTTTGGGGGAGAGGGTGCTAGAAGGGGGGTAGTGAAGGGAAGAGGGGGGAGTGCGGCGAGATCGAGGAGCCAGGAGGCGAGATGATGGGTAAGGGGAAGGATGAGGCATGTGAGAGGGGGAAAGAGGAAGTAGAGGAGAAGGGTGAGTGCAAGGAAAAGGAGGGCTACATCGGCGCAGAAGGGATAGAAGAGGTTGTAAAAAATCGAGAGAGGAGGGAAAGCATTTGTTTGAAAGAGGAGCAGGGGAAGGAGAAAGATGTTGACTGCGATGGTAAGGCTCAAAGAGGAGCGAAGAGCATTTATACAAAGAAAAAGAGGCTGGAGGAGAAGAGAAGCGCTTTTTCGTTTTTTTGGCCAGAGAAGAGAGAGAAGTTCGTTGATAGGTGGGAAAAAGAGTGCGATTGCAAAGCAGCTTGAGAAGCTGAGCTGAAATCCGATGTTCGCAATAGAGAGGGGATCGAAGAGCATTTCAATGATCATCGCGATGCTAAGAAGATTGATCGGGGCAATGGGACGCTGGAAAAGATGGGAGATGAGATATCCCATTGCAACAAGCCAGCAGCGCTCTACCGCCGGACTTTGTCCTACGAAGAGGTAGTAGGTGGAGAGCAGAAGGAGCAGGAAGATTTTTTTCTTTTTGGAATAGGGAAAGGCAAAGCCGAGAGAAAAAAGAGAGGTAAGAAGAGCAAAGTGAAATCCGGAGACGCCGAGGATATGTTCCAGTCCCAATTGTCCGAACTGATAGCGGAGGAAGCGATCGTGGAGCTCTCCTGTTGTGAGTGCGAAAAAAAAGAGCGCGATGCGAGGTTCTTTGGAGAAGAGCTTTTCCAGGAGGAGCCGGAATCTATTTTTCATCTCATAGCGCCATGCTGCAAGAGAAAAAGATGTTTTTAACGGGGTAGCGGAATGAACTTTGAGCTGGTAGGAGAAGGGCGATCGCTCCTCCAGAAGACCGCTGACGTAAAGTTTTCCTATGGGAAGGGAGTCGTCGGGATAGGAGATCGTACAACGGATAGAGCCTGAGGGAAGAAAGAGTTTTCCCTTATACAGATAGCGCGTATTGAAGGGAGTTTCTATTTTTTGAAGGGAGGAGGGCGAAAAAATCGCTCGCGTCTCTCCAAGAGGAGGGGCTGAGAGGCGAGGAAGGAGAGAGTAGAGAAACAGAAAGGGCAGGATAATAAGAAGAGACCACTTGCGAAGGAACATGAGGTAAATGCTCCAGAAGAGCAGGAGAAGCGGAAAAGTTGTAAAGAGCGCGCTATAGGCTGCGATTAGAAGGGTCAGAGCATAGAGAAAAGAGAGGTGGCGATTCCAGAAAAAGGAGTGAGCCTTCATGAAGGAGGGACTTGAATGCGATAGACCTCTTCGAGCTGCTCAGGGCTCGAGATGCAGCTCTTCAGATCGTGCAACTCTCCAGATTCCATGTCATAGACCCAACCGTGAATGCAAACGGAGTGTCCCTCGGCCCAGGCTTCCTGAACGATTGTTGTGTGGCAAACGTTATATACCTGTTGCAGTACATTGAGTTCCACGAGGCGATTATGTTTTGCTTTGGCATCGGGGCAGGTTGCCAGCTCCTGCTTTGATTGAGCATGCGTATCGCGAATGCTGCGCAGCCAATTATCAATCAGTCCCAAATGGTGATCTTCCATTGCAGATTGTACGCCGGAGCATCCATAGTGGCCACACACAATCACATGCTCTACCTTTAACATGCGAACCCCAAACTCCAAAACGGAAAGACAGTTAAGATCGGTGTGTGGGAACAGATTGGCTACATTGCGATGAACTAAAAGTTCTCCAGGCTCCAACCCTATAATTTCATTTGCCGGAACACGGCTGTCGGAGCATCCGATCCAGAGATATTTGGGGTTTTGACCCTTGGCAAGATTCTGAAAATAGTGTGGGTTCTGCTGCTTTTTTTTGGATGCCCACTCGCGGTTATTGTCAAAAAGGGGTTTTAATCGTCGCATAAGAAGGGTTACTCTTTATCGAGGTGGCGGTAGATAAGGCGCGCGCCTTTTTTGCTTGAAAAATAGGAAAAAAGCCATTGCGTTGCGACCGTGATGCGGTTGCGAAAACCGACCAGGTAGAGGATGTGAATCAAACTCCATCCGAGCCAGGCTATGAAGCCGCTGAATTGAAACTTTCCAAACATGCCAACCGCTTTTGTTTCTCCGATTGTAGCAAGAGTGCCTTTATCAAAGTAGGAGAAGGGAGGTCTCTTTTCTTTGGGGAGATTCTCGCGAATGATCCTTGCTACGTAGCGGCCCTCTTGCACTGCAACAGGAGCAAGCGCAGGAAGGGCAAATCCCTTTTTGTCGAGTGCGCAGGCGGCATCTCCGATGACAAAAAGTTCGGGATGTCCCGGAATGGAGAGGTCACTTTCTACCTGTGCTCGGCCCTGACGGTCAAGGGGCACTCCGAGAGTTTTAAGCACAGAAGAGGCCTGATTTCCCGCTGCCCAAAAAACATTTTCCGCAGGGATGAATTGGCCCTCAATCTGCACTCCTTCGCTGTTGATCTCTGTGACTCGTTTTCCTGCAATGACCCGGACGCCAAAATGCTCCAGATAGCACTGAGCTTTTGCTGCAAGTTTTTCGGGGTAGGCAGGCAGAATGTGGGGAGAGGCTTCAATGAGATAGATTTTGGTTTTGGTCGTGTCGATTCTGCGAAAATCCTTCAGCATCGTCTTATAGGCGATCTCTGCGATAGCGCCAGCCATCTCTACTCCGGTAGGGCCTCCTCCTACGATGACAAACTGCAAATACTTTTTTGCCTTGATAATACTATCGCAACTCTCCGCCTTCTCGAAAGAGAGAAGGATCTGTTCCCGGATTTTGAGAGCGTCGTTGAGTGTTTTAAGTCCAGGCGCCATACTTTCCCACGCCTCATTGCCAAAATAGCTATGACGCGCTCCAAGTGCCACAACCAGATAGTCATAGCTGATCTCTTCGCCACTTCGGAGGAAAACGAGCTGCTTCTCTTTATCGATCGCTGCTACTTCGCTCATGAAAATAGTGATATTTTTGTAAGTATTGAGGATTTCGCGGATCGGCATTGCGATATCTCCAGGAGAGAGCGCTGCCGTTGCTACTTGATAGAGAAGAGGTTGAAAGAGGTGATGGTTTGTTTTGTCGATCAGAGTAACATCAAATCGCGTGTTGCCAAGAGCTTTTGCAGTGTTGAGCCCTGCAAACCCTCCACCGAGAATAACTACTTTTGGTTGTGCCATAATTCTGTCTATATACCGAAAATGGTTTGATCTTTTTTGGAGTGTACAATCTCAATTATTATTTGACAAACTCCTGCTATCAGTTGACCACGAGGACGAAACGGCCTAAAAAATAGTGTCACAAAATATATACAGTCGAGTAAAACTGAATAGATCGCTATGACTCGAAGATATTTAGTGCAACATTTTGTGGACCAGCATGGAAAGTACTTGGGGTTGCGCCTTCTTGTTGGAGAAAAGGGGCTTGGACATAAAATTCGCAATAGTGAGGTCCAAAGGCCAGGGCTTGCTCTTGCCGGCTATTTGAAGGGTTTTTCTCCCAATCGCCTCCTTGTGATGGGAAAGCAGGAGATTCAGTATTTGCAGGATTGCGAGCCTCATGTAAGAGCAAAGCGGCTGGAGGAGATTCTCTCTCCAACAACGCCTGCTGTTGTGATGGCGCGAGGGGTAAGGCCATCCAAAGAGCTCTCTGCTCTTTGCCAGAAGCGGGATATTGCCCTTTTTTCCTCTAATTTTTCTGTGACTGCTCTTTTGAGTGAGATCAGCTTTTTGCTCCTTGAGGAATTTTGCCCTACAGTGACGCTGCATGGTGCTCTTGTTGAGGTTTTCGGGGTGGGTGTTGTGATTCAGGGGGAGTCCTCTGTGGGTAAGAGTGAGGCTGCGCTTGGGCTTATTGAGCGGGGACACCGCCTTATTTCTGATGATGTGATCCGCATCAAACGCAAGGAAAAATCCTCTCTGGTTGGATCTGGACCGGAATTGACGCGCCACCTCATGGAGATCCGGGGCATTGGAATCATCAATGTGGCAAACCTCTATGGTGCCGTTTGCGTACGCCATGACAAGGTAATTGATATCGTCGTAAAATTGGAAGTATGGAATGATGGTCATTTTTACGATCGCGTAGGACTTGATGAGAAATTTATTGACATTCTCGGACTCAGCGTTCCTTTCCATCTTCTTCCTGTTAAACCAGGACGCGACGTAGTGCTTCTTCTTGAGACAATAGCTCTGAACCACCGACTGAAGGAGATGGGGTACCATTCCGCCAAGGAGTTCAATACGAAATTGCTCGAGAGGATTGTGAGGAAACAACGCGTTGGAGTTGGGGTGGCAAGATGAAGCTCGTTTGTAAGGTAAAGGTTAAAAATGCGCTGGGGCTGCACACAAGACCTGCTGCCGCTATTGTAAAACTGCTTCAGCCGCAGAAGTCCTCGGTTTCTTTTACCTATAGGAATGAGACGGTGAACGCAAGAAGCATTATGAGTATTTTGATGCTCGCTGCGCGCAAAAATACGCAATTGATCGTAACCGTTGATGGAGAAGATGCGGAGGTGACGATGAAGAGGTTGCTTGCCGCATTTGAAGAGGAGTTTGGAGAAAAGTGATCGATGAACCTGTTGCAGAACTGATTCTGCGAGGGACCCCAATCAGCAAGGGAGTAGGAATCGGAGCCCCGATCTTTCTCTCTCTTGCTGAAGAAGAAGTGTCAGAGGCGCCTCTTTCAGAATGTGGCGTGGAAGATGAGGTGGAGCGCTATCGCCGTGCCCTCTCTCTAAGCCGCTCTGATCTCCAGAGATTGCAACTTCTCTCGGACCAGGATGAACAGCCCGAAGTGACAGCAATTCTTGGAACTCATTTGGAGATGATAGAAGATCCTCTTCTCACACAGGAAGTGGAAGCGAGAATCCGCTCCAGACAAAGAAAGACAGAGACCATTTTTCACCACCTGATTACAGAGTATAGAAATCGCTTTACTGTTCTGCAGGATAGCTATTTTCGGGAACGAGTAAGAGATATTGTCGATCTTTCGCGCCGGATTATTACGCATCTGCACTCTCCTTCTACGGAAAAGGGCGATACGCTTGCACATCGCTCCGTTTTGATTTCTCACGAGCTGATGCCCTCAGAGACAATCGAAAGCAATGCAGCTTTTGTGGCAGGGTTTATCTCGATGGTAGGGGGGCTCTCTTCTCACGCTGCGATCATTGCAAGAGCCAAGGGGATTCCCTATGTTGCCAATATCGATATTATTCTTCTTGAGCGTTTTGCCTGTCGCAGGATGATTATCGATGGTTCAGAGGGGATCATCATTGTTAATCCTTCGCGAAAAACGCTACTTCGCTATATGGAGATCCAAAAGCGCCATGGCGACAAAGAGCGCTCTCTCCAGGGCGAGGTGCATAAGAAGACTGAGACACACGATGGTCTGCCCATTTCTCTTTTTGCCAATTTGGAGGATCCGGATGAGGTGACGAGAGCGCTTCGAATGGGTGCGGAGGGAGTTGGCCTTTTTCGATCGGAATATCTCTTCCTGACGCGTCAGGCCTTTCCCTCGGAAGAGGAGCAGGAGAAGATCTACCGAAAGATGGGAGAGGCTCTTAAGGGGCTCCCTCTCGTTGTTCGCCTTTTTGATATTGGAGGTGAAAAGAGGACCAGCCTGGCTGTAGGGTCAGAAGATGCAAAATATTTTCTGCGGTTGGAAAAAGAGGCCAATCCAGCTCTTGGCTGTCGGGCGATTCGCTTTCTTTTGCGCTTCCCAGACCTTCTTAAAAAACAGCTTAGAGCGCTTTTGAAGGCAAGTGCTTCTCTTAACATTCGGATCCTTATCCCGATGGTCTCAGATCTTTCCGAACTGCTTCGCGTGCGCGAGATGTTGGAAGAGATTCACTCCGAGCTGCAGCAGCAGGGGATTCATATCCCCGTATTGCCTCCTCTCGGCTGCATGATCGAAACTCCCGCTGCTGCGCTTCTCAGTGAGGTTTTTCTTCGTCATGCCGACTTTATTTCACTTGGGACAAACGACCTGGTGCAATATCTTTTCGCTGTAGATCGAATGAACCCTTATGTTTCTTCGCTCTATCCATTGCCCCACCCTGCGCTGCTTCGCCTCATTCAAGATGTCGTACTCTCTGCAAAGAGCGCTGGTAAAGAACTGTTTGTCTGTGGCGAGTGCGCTTCTGACCCTGCGATGGTCCCTCTTCTGCTCGGTCTTGGCGTTCGCTCCTTTTCCATGGCAGCGCGTCAGATCTCACATGTCAAGAAGATTGTGCGCAGTTTGAGTCTGGAAGATGCCGCTCAGCTTGTACAGGAGCATGTCGAAAAAAGCTGAGAAGGTCTTGTGCATATATATACCCGTTCCACTTGAAAGGCACCCAAAAAGCATGTGTATTTAATTTGAAGTAATGACATGTTGTGATGGCCTCTATATGACATGTCGGAGACAAGGCGGATCGCCCCACTGCGTGGGGGCCCCCGTCCGTCCTTGTCCCCCGCTGCCCCCTGGCCTCACCTCGCTTTGCCAAATCGCGTCCTCGTCGGGGGGCAGTACGGAGTACAGCTCCCCACGCCCCA
>JAGWKO010000011.1 GCA_028873295.1 Verrucomicrobiota bacterium | reverse complement strand
AGAAAACATGATGGGAAGGATGTGCATGATACGCATGATAAATTTATCATGCGTATCATGCACATCCTTCCCATCATGTTTTCTTCCTGAGACCAAAGGCCAGTTGTCAACTCTTCATCTTGTTTGGGTATATCAAGTATTTTTAATGAAAAGCCCCTGTATACTCAGAATGCCAATTCTTGAATCATTTTGGGTATACCAACGACAAACTTAATCATTACATTCTAAAACGAAATAGGCAGGGAATGCAAAATGGTTGTTGGGCCTTGGTGAAACAACGAGAGAAACCTGCTTTCCTGTAAAGCGCGCAAGATCCACCTGGGTGCTGTAGAGATAGGCATGACTGCCATCTTTTGCTGTGAAGAGAAATTCGCCTGGACAATCGCGAATAGAAGCATCATAGGCTGTAAAAGAGCCGTTGAGAGTCGTGCCGTTGATTGCCTGCTCTTTGTAAAAATCGATCTTTTCTTTGCCTGTGTGAAAAGCCGTCCAACTGAGATAGAGCGATTCCTCTAATGCATTCCAAAGTTCTTTCTCTTTGGGAAGGATTGTTTGACTCCAGAAATGAGCAGAGGAGAAGGGCTCTTTTTGGCATTGTGTGAGAAGTTCTTCTTTTGCTTCCTGGCTCAGCTCCATTCTGTTTTCCAGCCAAGCGATCTTTTTGTGAAGATGTGTTTCATGAAGAACGGCAAGCGCTTCTTTTGCTTTTGAAACTGCTTGAGGAAAGTCGGAGTAACGGGAAATGATGGCTTGAAAGGCATCTGTCACACGAGTAATTTCCATTGCTTCGTAGGATTTTTCGCACTCTTTTTCTGCTAAACGAAAGGCTTCGTCCATCAGCTGATCTACCTCGGAAGCCCTTTTTTCATGCTGGATTGCAAGATCGGGGCCACCTGCAGAAGTAACGTATTCTCTTGCAACAAAAAAGCTTGATCCTGAGGGTGCCGCGATCTCCAGCCATTTTGGATGCGCGTCGGAGACGGTCCCTTTGATTCGATCACCTGCCTGGAGTTGTCCGATGATAGGCGCTTCCAGGTTTGGTTCCAGTCGTACATTGACGCGTTCTGCTTCGACTCGTCCCTCGAGGACGTAGCTGCGAAAGACATAGCCCTTGGTCTCTTTTGGAGGTCTTACTGCATAAAACTCACCTTCCTCACCAATGACCAGGAGAAGATCTCCCTTGCCCAACTGTTTGACAATCTTGCTTTCTAAATCCGGCCGGGCGCGTAGACGCACTTTGTCGGCAATAACGCGACCTGTAAAGGATTGAAATGGTTTCACCTGCGCTTGTGGAACAGGATTTTCTTTTGCAGAGGCAGCGTATAAAGAAACTGCAGTGCACAAACCAAATAGCAGGCGAAACATGACAACTCCCCTTAAGGTCTAAAGATACAATGGTAATCAGAAACTTATTTTAATACCATAGTTCTGCATGGGATAGGCTCGGGTGAGCGGTTACGTTTTCAACACTGCGCGGATATGTTCGCAATTTTTTTGTCCGCAGGTGCATCCCAGAGGTTCTCCCAGAAAGACGCGGTACTGCTCTTCGCGGTCAATTGGATTTTGTACCGAGTAGAGGTGGTCTGCAATCTGCGATACTTCCCAATCGCGAAACTTGAGGTCTTCAGGAGAGACATCCTCTTCTTCGACTTTTTTTGAGCGAAAGGCGTTGACGACTTGGCAAAAAAGACAATGACAACCAGGTTCTGTTGTCGGGAGTGCGTCGAAATCGCTCAGCCCGAGAGCTTCTGCCATCGATGTCACTTTCTTTAGAACAGCAGGAGGAAGCGGAGGAAGTCCGGCCTGCTCTGGATTGTGTTGCATGGGGAAGGGTTCTGCTACTCCTCCCTCTGATGGCATAGGGAGGCGAAATCCGATCGCTCCCAAGGGAAGATCTTTGGAGACGCTCTTTTTCTTGTCCAGATACCTGGCATGAGTTTCAAAAATGAGTGAAACAGATTCTGGGTTTAAGGAAGGGACCTCAACAACTTTGCTGTTGCCTACCAAATGAATGCGCAATTCCCCTGTAGTGGTCAGGGACAGAGAGCGCACATTCTCCCACGTTGTGGAAAGAAAGGGCGGGATACTCAATACCTCTAGCGTAATCTTCATCGCCACACCTCCATTGCCTCTTATTCTATACTGAAAGACCTTTTCTTTACAAGTGAAATTGGCAGTCTTTCTGCTTGAGTGCTAATGCGCTGCAAACATAGGGATGTTGTGAAATAGGTGGATTTCGGTATATGCATAAGAATATATCTAAACCTCGGAAAACTCGAGTTCGAAAGGAGAAGCGTGACACGTAAAACTTTTGTTATCGATACCAATGTTTTGATTCATGATCCATTAGCTCTTCAACAGTTTAAAGAAAGTGATGTGGTGATACCTCTTTCTGTTTTGGAAGAGCTCGATAGTGTGAAGCGCAATTCTGATGAGGTGGGCAAGAATGCGCGCCAGGTCTTGCGCTATATCGACTCTCTTAAGGTGGGAAAAGAGGGAAATTTTCATTTGGGGATAGAGATTCCTGACGGGTCAAGAGTGCGCATCGCCTTGGATGAGAAAAGAGAGCGTCTTGAAGAATTTCCTCTTCCTCTGGATCGCAGCAGCAATAAATTTTTGCTGAATGCCTGGCTTTTGAGAAAAAGAGGGGAGGTCGTTGTCATTATCTCCAAGGACTTTGTTACGCGTCTGAAAGCGGAGGCGATGGGGCTTGAAGCAGAGGATTATGAAAAGCTTAAAACTTCTTATGAGGATATCTATCGGGGAATTCAGCGGCTTGAAGTGACAAAAAAGGAGATCGATCTTTTTTACAAAGATGGCGCTCTTCCTCAAGTGGAAGGGCTTACTTTTCGTCCCAATGAATATGCCATGCTTTCTGCCACAGCGGAAAATGCAACGGCTATCTGCAAATTTAACGAAAAGAGCAAAAAACTCGATTCGCTGATCTCTGTTCAGCGCGATATTTGGGGTATTAATCCTTTGAATATTGAGCAGCGCTGCGCTATCGACCTTCTATTGCGCGATGATATTCCTCTTGTCACCCTGATTGGCCCAGCGGGAACCGGCAAGACTCTAATTGCTCTTGCTTGTGGTATGCGCAAGGTCTTTGATGAAAATCGCTACTCGCGCATTCTTGTTTCCCGTCCTATCGTTCCTCTTGGGAAAGATATCGGTTATCTCCCAGGGACAAAAGAGGAGAAGCTCTATCATTGGATGCAGCCCATTTATGACAATCTGGAGTATCTCTGCTCCAACACAAGTGGGGAGGGAAACAGCGCTGCAACGCTTCAGTTTATCATGGAAAGCAAGCGCATCGAAATGGAGGCTGTGACCTACATACGAGGGCGCTCTCTTCCTAAAATCTATATGATCATCGATGAGGCGCAAAACCTTACGCCGCACGAGGTGAAGACGATCATTTCTCGTGCCGGAAAGGGGACGAAAGTGGTGTTAACTGGAGATCCCACGCAGATTGATAACCCTTACCTTGATAAAGATTCCAATGGTCTTACCTACACAGTGGGTAAGTTCAAAAATCAGAGGGTTTTTGGCCACATGTTGCTGGAGAAGACAGAGCGTTCCGAGCTTGCTTCCATCGCAGCAGATATTCTTTAGAGGTCTTTTAGACCTCTTTTAGAAAAACCAGAGGGGAGGAAAGGCGGTTTTCAGGAGATCTTGCAAGGGGAGAGATTGAAAGATCTTTTTCATCATCAGATTGAAGATAGCTTTTTCGATCTCATCGATCGGAAATCCTGTACTGCTGTTGATGTTATGAAATTCCATTTCCGGGATAGTGGGATAGCGCTTAATTTCCCCGTTCACTTCTGTCACTTCAACAGTAAGGTTGCGTAGAATGAGCGTCTTGATAAGGTAATCGCGACTGATCGTGGTTGGGTTGTCTTCGTTTAAAATCGTTTTCCAGTTTGATTCGGTCCCTTTTGCATCATAGAATTCGATGCCTACGAAGATATTGTCGATTTCGATCTCTTCGATCACGATAGGGTTTTCAAAAAGAGCTCCTGAAGCGGCGCGGATAGAAGAGGTCTCTGCGGCAAAAGAGGTGGTTGTCTGCGAGTGGGGAGGATTTCCTATCCAGAGGCGATCCAGAGTGGCCTCATGCTTGTCGATCTCAAGAGAGTGCAGGGAGACGGAAACATGTAGAGAGCGTGCGAGAAAATGGGCCAGAATATTTTCTCTGTTGGTCCAGACAAGAAGCGCAGCAGCGATGATTACAATAAGAACAAGAGCGCTGAAAAGAGAAAACTTTTTCATGGTATCACTTCAACGCTTCCTTCAGAATTTCCTATAATAACAGGCCCTGCCAGGTGAAAGAAGAATCCTGTGTCGACGACGCCTGGGATCTGTTGTATCGCTTCTTCTATTGCCTCAGGGCTCTCTAACAGATGGGGAAAGTTGATGTCGAGAAGAAGATTCCCATTCTCCGTTATGAACACCTGACCATCTTCTTTGCGCCAAACACCTTTAAACCCTCTTTCCTGTAGTTTGTCTTTTGTCCTTTCTGCCCCATAGCGAAGAATTTCGACCGGAAGTGGCGTTTTCCCGAGTTTGGCGACGCATTTTGTGGTGTCGATGATCACCACCATTTTCTGGCTGGAGGAGGCTAAAATTTTTTCTTGCACGTGGGCTCCCCCTCTTCCCTTGATCATGCGCTTTTGAGGATCTATCTCATCTGCGCCATCGACAGTGATGTCGACCGAAGAGACTGCGCTGAGGTCAAGAAGAGGGATTCCTCCAGCAAGAGCAAGGTCCGCAGAGGCCTTCGAGCTTGCCACTGCGCTGCACTCCAGTCCGTTATGCCGCCTCTGAATGAGCTCTTCGATGAAAAAAGCTGCGGTGGTCCCACTGCCAAGACCCACGATCATTCCTCTTTCTATCCATTCTGCGGCTCGCTTGGCCGCTGCTCTTTTTGCAATCATCAGCTCGAACTTATACCTAAATCTTCTTTTGCAGTACAATGATCGCCATGATAACGCGTTCAGTAGTTGATATTTTGCAAGAGAGAGGGTGCATTGAGACAATGACCCCTGGGTTGGAAGAGGCTCTCAAGAAGTCCGTGGGAGTCTATCTTGGGTTTGACCCGACAGCAGATAGCCTTCATTTGGGGAACCTGATGGGGCTCGTGATGCTTTCCTGGTTTCAAAAGTGCGGCCATCGCGTTTTTGCTCTGGCCGGAGGAGCTACGGGAATGATCGGAGATCCTTCGGGGAAAAGCAGTGAAAGATCTCTTCTCGACGACGAAACGCTCGCGCACAATGTCGCTTCTCTCACAAAATTTTTAAAGAAAATCCTCTTTGTCCAAGGGGGAGTAGCGCCTCTTATTCTCAACAATAATGATTGGCTCGGGGAAATGAGCCTGATTCACTTTTTGCGCGATGTGGGAAAGCTCTTTCGCGTAGGACCGATGATCGCCAAAGAGAGTGTGCGCGCCAGGTTGCAGTCAGAGGAGGGGATCTCCTTTACGGAATTCAGCTACCAGATTCTGCAAGCCTATGACTTCTGCTTTTTGCATGAGCATCATGGCGTTTCTTTGCAAATTGGCGGTAGTGACCAGTGGGGCAACATCACAGCGGGCATCGAGCTGCAGCGCAAAAGAGGAGGGGAACCTTTGCATGGATTGACTTTCCCTCTGCTTACCAGAAGCGATGGGAAAAAATTTGGGAAAACGGAGGAGGGGGCTATTTGGCTCTCTGAAGAAAGGCTTTCTCCCTATGATTTCTATCAGATTCTCGTGCGCATCCCGGATGCCGATGTGATCTCTCTTTTGAAACGACTGACATTTCTCCCTCTCGGGGAGATTGCGACGATTGAAGCAGAGATGCGCGCTGCGCACTATATTCCCAATAGCGCGCAGAAGCGGCTTGCTGCAGAAGTGACTCGCTTTGTCCATGGTGAAGAGGGGCTCGCATCGGCGCTGCGCGTCACTGCTGGCATGGCGCCTGGAGAAAGCGGCGTCCTGCTTACCCGGGAATCCCTGGAAAAACTGGAGAGGGACATACCTCCCATTGCTCTTTTGCGCAGTGAGGTGGTGGGAGTTTCTTTTGCCAGCTTTGCTGTTGCTATCGGACTTGCGCCAAGTAAGGCAGAGGTAGTGAGGCTGATCAAAAATGGCGGAGCCTATCTCAACAACAAGCGTGTTGAAGATCCGCAGCTTGTTCTTGGTGAAAAAGACCTTATTGAGGAGATCTACCTTCTTGCAAGTGCTGGAAAAAAGAGGCGTCTTCTCGTAAAGCTCAAAGGATGAATTTTCTTTGCAAAATATTCACCAGCTAGTATCTTGAGCTCAACTCACTCCGTGCGAGGCTGCTGCGGAGTTTTTACAACGAAGATAATTTAAAGGAGACTATGAGCAATCCAAAGAAATCAGCAAATCAGGACAAGGATATGTCCACGGTAACGAAGAAAAAACTGATTCAGAACATTTCACAGAGCAGGGGATTGCATCCGAGCGACGTGAAGAATGTGATTCAGGCCTTTCTTGATGCAATGACAGACAGCCTTTCTCATGGGGATCGCCTGGAATTTCGCGATTTTGGGGTTTTTGAAGTGGTTGAGCGCAAGCAAAAGATTGGACGTAATCCGAAGAATGCATCTGTGCCTATCGTCATTCCAGCAAGAAAAGCTGTTAAGTTCACTCCTGGAAAGAAGATGCGTCAATTGATCGAATGATCAAAACGGCTCTTGCATTTGATGGCAGGAAGCCATCTCTTGGCTTCCTTAGTGCTGGCTCTGTTGAGATCCGGGCTTTTGGCCCGGAGGTTGCTCCTCTTGGAAGTGGGGCTTTTGGCATTCGTTCCCTCTCTTACCATGGGGGTCGTTGGGCTTCCCCTCGAGCGCAGCCAGAGATCTGGTTTTCTGCCGAACTGAGGAGTTCCGAGAGAGAGTCGAATCTGGAACTCTCTTTCTTTGGTCTCTCTGCGCAGAATCCTCTTTTCTTTGCTTTCTATGTCTCGGCAAGGAGCGCTCTTGTAGGAGTGGAGGAGATAAGGGCCGGGGGGCTCAAGCACTATGCTGGGGACCCTCTTTCTGTACAGTTTGATAGGCAGTTGCAATTGAGTGCTCAAGGGGTTTCCCATCTTGAGGTGAAGCCAATCGCGCCTGAGGCTTTTTGGCAGTGTTACTATTTTCTTGCCTTTACTCTGATTCCATCGTCGCCAAAGGTTATTTTCTCTTTTTCGGTATAGGTATAGTCATACCATTTCCAGATTCTGTCTGGCCCATTCTCGCAGCAGCCTTTTTTCCTCTCTCGCTCTCTCTTCCTGAACTGCATCTAGCGCGCTTTTTTTCTCAGCGTCAGAGGATTGTTGCTCGAAAATTTCTTCCGCTCGATCGTGAAATGGATTGAGTGCTGTATCGCGCTCCCTTGTGAACTGAGGATCCTGGTCAGCCAGCTCCTTGAGCTGGGGGAGTTCGCAGAGCTCGTCTAGGTAGGTGGTATTCACCCTTTGGATGAGATCCTCCTCTTTAATCCAGTCGCTTCTACCGATTTGGCTGTAGCGCATACTTTGGAGTGCTGTGAGTAACTTCAAGCTGTTTTGTAGAGTCAGTTCGTAGTAGAGATAGATCTCCACACTCTCCTCTTTTCTGCTTCCTTCAAGCAATCTTCTTTCTTCAAGCAACTTTGAGAGTTCCTTGCGCAAGGCAAGCGTCTTGGCTGCCGATTGCATCAGGAGCAGCTTTTCCTGTGGTGTAGCATTCGCTGGCAATGTAGAGAGGCGCCAGGAGAGATAGAGCTCATTGAGGGCCATCGCAGCGCGGTCTCCACACGCTTCCAGATTCACTGACACCTGTTGAAGGAATACCTCTTTAAATGCAGGATTGGTGCTCACCGACACGAGCATTTCACAGACAATGCGGGCCAGCGCTGGTCGATGATCGGTAGTAAAATCTTTCGTCTCTTCAAGGCGGACGAGCCACTCGTTAATGATCGTCTTTTCTTTTTCGGGCAGTGTGTTAATGAATGTAAGATTAAAGGGTTGCGCGGATGCAGCAATCCAGCTGTCCAGCCGTCCGATAAGTACATGGGATTTTTCGGCGTCCCTTCGTGCCTGGCAGGTGGCCAAAATGTTTTGACGAAGTTCTTCAGGTATGCCGGTGTCACCTGTGTCGATATGAGTCAGGTCGGTGTATTCGCCCAATAATGGTGGCAATGTTTGTAAATCGGGATTGTTGGAGAGGTCAAGCTCTCGTAGATTAACGAGTGGGCCCAAGATGGAAAAGGTGGTCAGGTGATTAAAGGATAAGTCGATAGACCGCAAAGGGAGCTCGGCCGGAGCCGAAAAGTCAGTTAGTTCGTTGCTTTCCAGGAAGAGCCGGTTCAGGTTGGTGAGAGTGGGTGGGACCGAAAAGGAGGTCAGGTCGTTGTCGTGTAAGTCGAGTTGCTTTAAATTGACGAGCTCGGCCAGCCCCTCCGGACAGGCTGTCAGGTTATTGTTTGCTAAGGTAAGTTCCTTTAGAAAGTTCAGTTGATCGAAGATTGGCGGTAATGTTTTCAATCCCAGCTTCTCCAGATCCAAAGAAATGCTCACTTTATAGAAACATTGCCGGATTTTTTCTGCCGCCTCTGCAGCTCGCCCTCCCTCGCTGCGAACCCATTGTTCGAGTTTCTGCTCCAAGACCTTGCCATCGATAATAACAATCTTGTCTCCAAAATAGCGCACGGAAAACTGACTATAACCAGCATTTTCCAGACGCTCTTGTAATCTAACGGTAGGGTTTCGCAGATCATGGGAAGCATAGAGTGCTGGAAGAGCCACCACGCGCACTTTCTCCCCCTCCATGGCAAGTTGGAATTCCGGTCCGGCGGCCTCTGTCAAATTTTTTATATCACCTGATAAACTAACAAAATCGCCATTAATCTTCATATTAGTGTTCCTAATTAAACTGTATCAAATAAATAATTAATGTTGATTGATAATTTATGCTGCAGTTTAGTTATATAGATCTTAAGGGGTTACGGATTGGAACAATTGCGCCTCGGATTTGAAGAAGAGCGATTCTGACTACTTCCTTGCAAAAATAGCCCCTTCTTCTCGATAATTCGCGTGAGGCGAGGATGGTGTGTCGCTAACTAAATATTTTTTAATTGGAGGAGTTCTCCTCTTCGGTGCGATTGCTTTTGTCGGACGCTGGAAGCGTCCAGGGGCTTCTCTTGTGCGTCAGCGCGTGGAGGTGGAGGAGATCGCCTTGCCGGCAGTTAGAGAAAGAGAGATAGCTGTAAAGCCTCTCCCTCCTGTGGTTGCTGCCCCTGTAGTAGTGACTCCCGCTTTTACTCCTTCTACCGCGCAGGAGCAGCTGCCAGAGGCGAACCGGATTGAGAGGCTCTTTGCGCTTGATGGGACAAAACTTCCCTTTGTGGAGACGATTGCCTACACGAGTAGAGCTCCCTGGATGCAGGGAAGACCTGCCTGGATTACCGACTATGCGACTCACTACAAGACCTCGCGCCATTTCATTGCCCGTAGCCTGAATCGCAAACCGGATTACTTTACGCAAAAGATTTTCCCGGGAGATCGCTTCAATGTCTTAAAGGAAAATGTGGAGTTCTATCTTCTTATTGATCTATCTCGTTGCCGCCTATGGTTTTATGCTCTTGATGTGGAGAAAAAGGAGCGAGTGCTTTTAAAAAGCTATCGCGTAGGACTTGGAAAACTTGACCCCAAGAGAGCGTCAGGGTCTTTGACGCCGACGGGCAAATACCGATGTGGCGATAGGATAACGGTTTATAAACCAGGAGTGATGGGTTATTATCGCGATGAAAAAATTGAGATGATGCGCGTCTTTGGTTCCAGGTGGATCCCTTTTGATCAGGAGGTAGGGGAGTGTAGCGAATCTGCGCGGGGATTGGGACTTCATGGCGCTCCCTGGATTGAGGATCGCGAAACAGGATCCCTCGTTGAGGATCTCAGCAAGATAGGAAAGTATGAGAGCGATGGCTGCATTCGCCTTGCCTCTGAAGATGTTGAGGAGCTTTTTGCTATTGTAGTGTCAAGACCCACGACAGTGGAGCTTGTAAAGGACTTTTACGAGGCAAAACTCCCGGGAGTAGAGAGAGAGTTATGATTTTATTACCGCATGAAAAGCCGATTGCCGAGATGGCAGAGACTATACATCGCTTTAAAGAGCAAAACCGGAAGAATCCCGTCTGGTCAAAAGAAGAGGTGACTCGCATGGAGCGCAAGCTCGGAGAGTTAAAGGCTCGCATCTATGAAGAACTGCAGCCATGGGAGCGAGTCGCCATTTGCCGCCATCCTCAACGACCTCATGCTCTGGATTATCTGAACAACCTGTGCGAGGAGTATGTAGAGATTTTTGGAGATCGCACGTTCCAGGATGACCATGCTGTTATCACTGCTTTTGGCAAGATAGGAGGAAGAAAAATTCTTTTTGTCGGGCAGGAGAAGGGAAAAGATACGGAGAGCCGCCTCTTTCGCAATTTTGGCATGATGCATCCTGAGGGTTATCGCAAGGCAATGCGCGCAATGCGCCTTGCAGCAAAGTTCAATATTCCCGTGGTAACTCTGATCGATACTCCCGGCGCTTACCCCGGCCTGACTGCAGAGGAGAGGGGACAGGGGTGGGCTATTGCGAATAATTTGTGGGAAATGGCGCGCCTTCCTACACCTATTCTCTCTGTGGTGATCGGAGAGGGCTGCTCTGGAGGCGCTCTCGGAATTGGCGTGAGCGACACTATTGGGATGCTGGAGCACGCCTACTACTCGGTTATCTCTCCTGAAGGATGCTCTTCCATTCTCTGGAAGGATGGAGGCAAAACGGAAACAGCAGCAGCTGCGCTAAAGATGCAAGTGGAAAATCTCATCCCGCTTGGCCTTGTAGATGCAAAGATCGCAGAGCCGCCAGGAGGGGCCCATATCGACCCTGCGGTTGTTTACCGCAATGTCAGCCTCTTTATTGAAAATGAGTTAGAGCGACTGCAGAATCTTCCCGTCGACCTTCTACTGGAAACGCGCTACCAAAAATTTCGGAAGATGGGTAGATTCTCTTTCCATGAAACTTCTATTTAAGGCAGCCCTCCGCAATCGGAGGCATCTGCTCCTTACCCTTTTTACATTCGCGTCTCTGCTTGCTCTCACTGTGGCAACCCAGTGCGAGATGTGCTCGATTGGCCTTATGGCCAATGCTGGCAATCTTCTGCAAGGCAAAGAAAGTGCCAATCCGCTCAGTCAGATCTTTTCCCATTTTCTCCCACGCATTGATCTTGCAAGCAATCTGCACTGGTTCATTGTTCTTCTTATCTTTGTTGCTCTTTTTAAAGCGATTGCTCTTTTTACCTCTCGTTACCTCACGCAGCTTCTTGCAATTCGCGTGACGCGCGATCTTCGACAGCAATACTTCGAGCACATTCAATCCTTGCCGCTCAGCTTTTACCAGGAACAGAATTTGGGAAGCCTCTCTGCGCGCACAGTGAGCGATGCGGGGCAGATCGCTTCTTCCCTCAACTCCTGTTTGACTAACTATTTACAGACGCCTTTCCAGGTCATTATGACCCTTTCTGCCTGTTTCTACCTCTCTTGGCGTCTCTCGATGATTATCTTTCTGGGTCTTCCTCTGATCATCTTTCCTGTTCTTTTTGTAACGCGGCGGGTGAAGAGCATTACGCGTCTTTTACAGAAAAATCAGGAGACATTCTCTTCTGTACTTCTTGATTTTTTGGCGGGCATCCAGACGGTAAAAATCTTTGCGATGGAGGCCTTTTCCTTACGCAAATATAAAGAGCACAACGACCGTATGGCCCGACTGGAGAGCAAAAGCGCAAAATATGGTCTTTTGACGCGCCCTCTTTTGCATCTTGTCGCCACCTCTTGCCTTGCAATCGTCATCCTCTTTGGCATCTATGGGCTGAAGATGACGATTGGCGAGCTCCTCATGTTTTCCGGCTTTCTTCATATGTTCTATGAGCCGGTGAAAAAGTTTGCAGAAGAGAATAACAACATTCAACGAGGCGTTGTCGCTGCTGAGAGAATGTTTGAGGTATTGGAGTTGAAACCAAAAATTCACGATTGCGAAGGAGCTGCTCTTCTCTCAGATTTCCACAATGAGATTGAGTTTGATCGCGTCTGGTTTCGCTACCAGGAGGAATGGGTACTTCAGGATCTGAGCTTTTCTGTGAAAAAGGGCGAAGTGGTGGCTCTTGTCGGCGCTACGGGTGCCGGTAAATCGACGCTTGTCCAGCTCCTCCCTCGACTCTATGAGGTGGAACGCGGAGAAATTCGCATCGATGGCGTCCCTATTCAGTCATTTACGCAAAAATCTCTGCGCGATCGCATCGCCTTTGTGCCGCAGCGACCTTTTCTCTTTTTCGACACGGTAGGGGAGAATATTGCCTTTGGTAGGGACTTTTCTCAAGAGGAGATCGAGGAGGCGGCAAAACGCGCCCACGCACATGAATTTGTTTCTCTTTTGCAAAATGGCTATGACACGCAGCTTGCCGAGATGGGAAAGAGCCTCTCTGGCGGAGAGCAACAGAGGATTGCGATTGCGCGCGCGCTTGTAAAAAAGGCGCCTATCCTGATTCTGGATGAGGCGACCTCCTCCCTTGATGCCATTTCGGAGAGCTATATCAAGCGCGCTCTTCACGAACTGCAAGGCCAGGTGACACAGATCCTCATTGCGCATCGCCTCTCTACCATTGAGCATGCCGATCGAATTATCTTTCTTGAAAAGGGAAGAAAGCTCGCAGAAGGCCCACTCTCCACATTGCTGCAGATTTGCCCCCCCTTTCGCCTCATGTGGGAAACATACACGTCGACGTCTATAACCCAAATGGGATGAGCCAGCTGACAGCCACTGAGTTGACATTTTCGGGGGCCGATTTGGCAAGAACCCGATAGAGGTAGTCAAAACGGAAAGTTCCCCAGACGCCCATGCGGTAGCCATAGCGAACGCCAAGGTCGATCAGTCGTTCGCGAATTTTGGCATAGCCAAAAAAATGCTCTACGTTGATATGCGTCTCTCGACCATAAGCGCTCGTTCCACAAGCGTAGAGAGCCCACTTATGAGTATCCCGATGGTTCATTTCCGCAGCAAGAATAGCGTTGACCCAGGGCGATCCTCGATTGGCTTGCCCTACAGCCCCATAAGCCCAGAGACGGTAGCGCCAGCTGCATCCAGAAACAAATTCCTTACCAAGAGACAGGTTGAGCTCTATGTCGAGGTTGCCATGAGAAGGACAGCTTACGTCTGAAAGAGCATAACTCGATGTTCCTCGGGCGCTGATTCCTGTCGCAAAACTTACAGGATCTCCTACAATGTCATCGAACCAGAGGTAGCGCCCCTGTAGGGCAGCTGAGCGAAAGCTTGGAGAAACAGCAGTCGTATCTGCGAATTGGAGATCGGCATCGACACTCCAGGAGGGAGCAAGAGTAAAGTCGAGGTCAAAATAGAGAAGGTTTTCATAAAAGAATTTGTTATAGGGAGGCTTTGCATTTTGGACCGAATGAAACCAGGAATAGGAGTAGGAACTGAGAAAATAGAATTGATAAACCTCGCCAAACCAGGGCTGTACATCCAGCGCCGCCACTCTTCCAATAAAAACCGTGGCGAAGATCAAAAAGTTCTTCACGATAGATGCTTCTCCGATAGGAAGCGCTCGGCATCAAGAGCCGCCATGCAGCCGCTTCCCGCTGCTGTTACTGCCTGGCGATAGAGGGGATCCTGTATGTCTCCCGCAGCAAAAACGCCCTCTACCGAGGTACGCGTTGTTCCAGGCTGAACGAGAAGATAGCCCCGCTCATCGACTTTGAGTTGCCCCCCAAGAAAGGCGCTGTTCGGCAAGTGGCCAATTGCAAAAAAGAGCCCGCCCGCTTCTCTCTCCTCAATCTCTCCGCTAAGAGAGTGGCGCAATTGCAGCCGTTCCACAAATTGACCTCCAAGAACGCGAATCACTTCCCGATTCCAGAGAGGTTCTACCTTGGGATGTTTTAAAAGTTTTTCTGCCATGATTCTTGAGGCGCGCAGCTCTTCTCGCCTATGGACGAGATAGACCCGGGACGCAAAACGCGTTAAAAAAAGGGCTTCTTCAACCGCACTGTCCCCCCCGCCAATGACGAAAAGAGGTTTATTGCGGAAAATAGGGGCTGCCCCATCGCAAACCGCACAGGCGCTGACCCCTTTTTGCCAAAATTCTCCATCTCCCGCCCCTTCGATCGGGAGTCGCTTTGCTGTGGCGCCCGTCGCTACAATGAGAGTTTCTGCGAGCACCCCTGTTGAGGCCCCTTGAATGAGAAAGGGACGCCTGGAAAGGTCAACTTTTACTACGTCTTCTGTAAGGCATTGAGTTCCAAATCGTTCCGCCTGTTGTTTGCAGGCTATCATCAGATCTGGTCCCAGGATGCCCTCAGGGAACCCTGGGAAGTTCTCTACATCTGTTGTCGACATTAGCTGACCTCCGACCGCGCCGGAGGAGAATCCTTCAAAAAGAAGAGGGGAGAGCATTGCCCTGGCCGCGTAGATTGCGGCTGTATATCCGGCTGGGCCGGACCCGATGATTACCAATTTTTCTTTGCGCATGAAGAATAGTATAGAAAAAATCGCTGGTTGCCTACAATGGTCAGTACGTTAGATTTTAGGAACATTCTGGTGCTCAAAGTCTTTAATAGAATTCTCGGGCTCTATTCTAATGAAGGGGCTCATGCATTTCGCTTTGTGAGACTCGCTCTTTTTTGGGCATTTGGGAGCACGTGTCTTGAGACTCTTTCGGATGGGCTTTTTTTAGAGAAGGTGGGGGCGAATGCTCTTCCTGTAGCCTATCTCTGGAGTGCTCTTGGCATGATTGTTCTTTCTACGTTCTGTCTGCGCATTCTTCGCTCTGTGAGTCCCTACCGGATTCTTCTCTCTATCTTTCTTTTTGGTGTTCTTCTTGCTCTCTCTACAGCTTTTCTTGTAAAAACGCATCCACCGCCTCTTTTCTGGTATGGACTAAAGATCTCTTCGCGCTTTTTCTTCACGGCGACCATTGCGATTTCCTGGACGTTTATCGATCAGTACCACGATTTGCAGGATGCCAAGCGCCTTTATTCTATCTATAATGCCTCTTATTTCTTTGGAGCGCTTCTTGCTGGAGTTATGCTCCAGTGTTTTGTTGAAAAGTTGGGTTTTTCGGTTCTTGCTACTTTTGCTGCAGCGTCTCTTCTGTGCGCTCTGAGAGAGACTCGATCTATTGTTCGCAAATCCAAAGCTCTTCACGACGATAGTTCTGAGGGAATTTTTGCAGGCAATCGGAGTTCGTTTGCCTCTTTTGTCAGCACTTTTCTGCGCTCGCGGTTCACGATTCTTCTCCTTCTTCTCAGCCTCTTCATGCAGCTCCTTCTTACTGTGACAGAATTTAATTACATGCAGGTTTTTGATGCTCACCTTCATTCCAGTGGAGAGCAGGCGATCGCTGCATTTCTTGGAAAATGTCGCGCCTGGATCGCTCTTGGCAACATCATTCTCGGGTTCTTTTTTTATGGCCGCTTCATCCGTAAAAGTGGTCTTCATAACGCCATCCTGATCACGCCCCTCTTCTTTCTCATGGTCTATGGCGGGTGGTCTTTTGCCGATACGCTTGCTATTGCTGTTCTTGGTCTTGTTGCTGCTGATGGCGTCCTGTGGACGGTGGAAGACAACTGCTTCAATCTGCTCTCCAATGCTGTCCCCCTTAAAATTCGTTCCAAGGTGCGCATCATCAATGACTCTTTTTTTGAGGCGACGGGGACTTTTCTTAGTGCGATTCTCCTCTTTGCTCTGGAGCCAGTGAGTCGCTGGCTTGGGCTTTTCCTCACAATTTCGGCTCTGGTGCTTGCCATTGGAGTGCGCTCTACCTATGCCTCGGCCATTCTTTTCAATCTGAAGGAGAACGCATTCTCTTTTGCAGAGAATTTGACCGGGTGGCTGCGGAAGATGGGGCGGCGAGAGAGAAGAGAGGCAAAGGCGCATATTGTGAGCGCGCTCCACTCCACTTCTGTAGAGACGCAGCTTCTTGCGATCGATGCTCTTTTAGAGCTTGCCGATGTCTCTTTGATCCCCGCGCTTCTCAGGACGTTGCACTCCTTTTCGACGGCATCAAAGATTCAATTTCTCTATCTTTTGGAGAAGAGCTCTCTTGCCTCCCATCCTGATCTTCTTGCTGTAATTACCGAGTGGGTTAGAGAAGGTCATTCTGGGGAGTTGATGCGTCGAGCACATCTCTTCCTTGCCAAGCAGGGGAGAGTGGATGTGGATGAGGCGCTTCCAGATCTTTGCCATCCAGATCCACTTCTTCGCGCATCTGCGATATTGACATGTCTGGGATTCTCGGCGCATCGAGAAAGGGCGACTGCTTCTTTGCAAGGAATGCTCTCATCGGATCAGATCGATGAGGTGGCGATTGCTCTTGATCTTCTTGCTGAGGGTAGGGACCCTTCTGTTGTAGAATCTCTTTTCCCCTACCTTTCTTCTCCTGCCCTGATTGTGAAGCGTGCGGCGGCGCGCTGTGTAGCTCGCTGCGTGGGCGAAACTCATGTGCATGGTATGGCAGCTGCCATTTTGAAGTCGCTTGGCGAAGCGCGAGATCAGACTGTGCGTCTTTCTCTGCTTTCAGCCTTGCAGAAAGTGATGGAACCAGCTCTTCTTAGAGAACTGCTTCTTGCCAGTCTTCATTTTCGCCCAAGTGAGAAAAGGGCGACAGAAGCGCTCTTTTTGCAGATGGGCCAGGAGATAGTTCCCCTACTTCTCTCTTTGGCCAAGGAGCGCTCTTTGCCGGAGCGGGCGCGCATTATGGTGAGTAAGACCCTCAAGAAACTTGCTCTTCCAGAGCTGCAGACGCACCTTTTTTCCATTCTTGAAAAAGAGATCGACCGCGCCTATTTCTACTTTTATTTTGGACATACCATTGAGAAGCAGTATCCCGCTTATGATCTGCAGATGCTCTCGCAGGCGCTTCTCTCCGGGTACCAATCGGTCATAGATTTCATCATTCACTTTCTGGGTGCAGCGGGTTCTCTTGAGGATCCCGCTCTTCTTGTCCATGCCCTGCAGAGCCGCAATGCGAAGATGCACTCTTATGCGATTGAGAGTTTGGAAAGAAGGTGTGATCGACGCATTTTCCAGAGCATTCTTCCTCTTATCGACGATTTTCCGATCGAGGAGAAAAAGGAGGCTTGTTTGCGCAAGTGTCCCCATTATGCTACTCTTTCCCTCTCTAAACTTTTGGAAGAGCTACATGAGTCCTCTTCTCTTTTTGACCAGGCGATAGCAATGCGTTGTAAAGCAGAACTTCATTTACCTGATTGGACTCTACACATTCAAGAAAGACTTGCATCTGCATCCGGGCCTCTTTCCCAGTATGCCCACACCCTTTTGGAGACAAAATGAAGAGCTTGATGGAGAGAGCATTTTTTCTCAAAAAAGTGAGTCTTTTTAGCGATCTCGATCTTGAATTTCTTCTTGCTATCGCAGAAAAACTGCATGAAGAGGAGTATGATGCAGGAGAGAAAATTTTTCATTTTGGGCAAGTGGCAAACCGCATCTACTTCATTGCACGTGGGAGCGTTCGCATTCTCACGCCCTCGTGGCATTCAATCCAGGAGCTGGCAAGTGGCGACTACTTTGGTGATGAATCGCTCTTTAACGATGAGCCGCGCTCCTATCAGGCGCAATCGACCGGGGACTCCCTTCTCTACACACTCTCTCGCAGCCACCTTCTTGCCATTATTTCAGAATGCCCCTCTGTTGCAGTCCTTCTCTTGCAGACCTATGCGCGTCTCTTCCCTTGTCGCTATTTAAGCAAATGACTGTAATGTAATGATTTTTGAGTTCATTTTCGACGAGATTGATCTGGTCTTCTGCTGTTTCCAATAGGAGCAGGGGGCCATACTTGCTTTTTGCCATGAATTGAATTCCACTGACATATTGTCTGTACTCTTGTGAAGAGGGTGTAAGCCGATGATCTCCAGTTTCGATTGAGTGCAGAAATGGCATCTCTGTTAACTGCTCGCCAAAGAGAAGCGGAGGGTGGAGCTTGATCCAATCCATCGTGTAGAAAAGAATATGGTCGCCCACTCGAACCGACTTGATGTTCTTTTGATAGGTTCCAGAGGGGAAAACAGCGATGCGGCGCGATCCGGACCAATAATCGATTCTTTTCGAAGTTGTTATGAATATCTCATTCGTAAGTTTAACGATGCTTTCAATTGCGCCACTACTTCTTAGATTAAATGGTGTGTGTAATGAATAGGTTTCTTGAGTTGTTAAATTATAGGTCGCGGCAATTCGATCGCCAGCGGCGCTATTTCTCCATTTTTTTTGGTACGCAACGACCAGTTGCTCTTCGGAA
The DNA here is from genome assembly GCA_028873295.1 of Verrucomicrobiota bacterium. Classification (GTDB taxonomy): domain Bacteria; phylum Chlamydiota; class Chlamydiia; order Chlamydiales; family SM23-39; genus JAGWKO01. Next base: position 15,737 of record JAGWKO010000011.1, on the reverse strand, counting down.
TGGTGAGAGTTCTTTTGTTGAGCGTTTTCTTGTGGAGGCACTGGTACAATGACGCCAAAGTTATAGCAGGGTTCTTCTATGGTTCCCATCAGGTGGTAGGGATGCTCCAAAAGACGCCTTTTAAAGAGCCGATCAGGCAGTACAGCAGATGTTTGCTCATTTTGGTTGTTTGTAGGATGCATTTTTTCTTTCGTGATCCAATAGATCGCACATGCATCATTTGATGTGCAGATTAACCTCCCGCTTTTCTCCTCATCAAATCGAAGATCTCTGGCATTGGGGAACTGGAGCTGTAGGCAAGAACGCCTCTCTTGAAGATCGATGATTTCTACATGCTTGTGATAGGCAATTGCAAGGAGATGATTTTGCAAGGCAAGGACGTGGATGGGACTGGAACTTGAAGACCTGTTTGCAATATTTATGAGAGGATTATCCTCTCCGGGAAGGGAAAGAGCTGGCAGTTCGGCAAATGCAAGATCCTTTTTTTGCGAAGATGCAAGAAAAACTTCTTTCAGCTTTTCAAGAGAAAGCAGTCGGATACCGCTTTCATGTGCAAGAATAAATGCAGTAGGAGTTGCGATGCCGCTTGTGATTGTCTGATCAATGAAGAGAGTATCTCCTTCATGTGCCCCTTTTGTGATGTCAACGAGTTGCGCTTTTCCCCTGCTTTTGTCCAGTAGTAACAGATATTGATCCACCAGCAATGAGATCGCCGCCGGAGTATCGACGTTGGGATGTGAAAAAATCTGGGCTTCCCAAAGGATGCGAGGAGTAAATGCGAGAGAGCCTTGTGCAAGCTGCCGTAGAGCTCTTGCAGCTATAAGTGCCGGGTAATTCTCCTCGATCCGGGCGCGTATTTTTCGATTGATAAAAGAAAATTTTCTCAGCTCAGTAAAATTATTTTTAGCTAAAAAATCTAAAATCAGATCAATGGTTTCGTTTGGCATTCCTTCAAAAGTAAGTGTCATTATTGGCTGTTTTTTGTGTAATTAATTGCGACAACCTGATCAGATGAGAGAACAATATATTGTGCGACATTGTTCGTAGCGCTCAGCTGATAGGTGATAATCATCATAGTCCCATAGGGCTGGACCATGCGGACAAAGGGAATGACTCCATTTTGAAGCTCCGCCCCATTATAGGTCCCTCTCAGTGTCGTAGTGAGAGACACATTAGGAGCGGCTCCATGCAAATTATAGGGTTGGAGAGAGTTGAGCGTATAGACGGCCGCCTGGATATCGAGTGCTCTCTCTACGGGATTGATGGGATAGTAGGGGAGTGTGGCAAGAGCATGGACCGGTGCCTGCACAGAGCTGGAAGAGATCGTCTGTGTGGAGTAGACCATCTGTAAGATCTGTTCGATAAAAAGAACGAGGTACTTATTTTGGGCAGATGCCCCTCCAGGCGTGGTGCGATACCAGGCAATGAGCAGAGTCTTAAAGACCCCTGCACTTGCAAGAGGCGGAGGTGCGGTTGGCAATACGAGGTTATTAAGAAACGGAACAAATCCCTGCACCCCATTGATCTGTGTGATCAGGGAGATCTCGTAAGTAGACTGTGCCGAGAAGGGCTGCTTCTGAAGTCGTTGAAGAAGATCGATCAGTTGCGTTGTCCGCGTAGACGGATCGATCGAAAAAAAGGCAGGAGGCGCCTCTCTCTCCCAAGGAAAGAGGGGCACCTGTGCCGCGAGATAAAAAGCGCAGAAGAGAGATCCCCAGCGCATTTTCTCCTTACTTTAAGCGTTAACTTTTCTCTTCTCGATATACTCGATAACGTCAGAGACTTTTTGTAGTTTCTCTGCGTCCGCTTCAGAAATTTCAAATCCGAAACGCTCTTCGAAAGTCATGATCAACTCGGTCAAGTCCAGAGAGTCCGCGTCGAGATCTTCGACAAAGGATTTTTCCGGCGTCACATCTGCAGGATCAACGCCAAGCTGTTCTACGATAATATCAACGATTTCTTGTTGTGTTGCCATATATTTTTCTATTTTTTTTCCTATTTTTCTCGACTTTGTACACTCCAGCACTTTACATCGCCATGCCGCCATCTACAGCAAGCACTTGGCCAGTGACATAGCTTGACAGATCAGAGGCAAGATAGAGAGCTGCATGCGCAATATCGCGTGGCTGCCCAAGTTTCTCAAGCGGAATCGAGCGCATGATCTCCTCTTTGATTGAGGCGGAAAGTTTTTCCGTCATCGCTGTCTCCACATAGCCAGGCGCAACGCAATTGACGCGTATCCCTCTTCCTGCAAGCTCCTTGGCAAGAGACTTGGTAAAACCGATCATCCCTGCTTTGGAGGCTGCGTAGTTGGTCTGTCCTGCATTTCCCATCAATCCCACGACAGAGGTGATATTCACCACCGACCCCTTCCGGGCCTTCATCATGGGGCGATAGAGAGCACGGCAGGTATTATAGACGGACTTCAAATTAACCGCCAATACTTGGTCCCAATCTTCTTCACTCATGCGAAGAAGAAGCTGATCTTTTGTAATACCTGCATTATTCACTAAAACATCGATTTGTCCCCAGGAAGCAAGAAGATTTTGCACTGCCTCTTCAACCTCTTTTGTTTTGGACACATCGACGAGGAGAGAAACAATTTTTTGTTCCTGGTCTACTTTTACAGACTCAAGAGCCTTCACCACTGCCTCAGCTCTCTCCTGATTGGTGCCAAAGATCGCTACGTGAGCACCCTGCTCGCAAAAAAGAAGCGCGATCTCTCGGCCGATCCCAGCGGTCCCCCCAGTAATGAGGACATGTTTTCCCTTTAACAAGTGCATGCAACCTGCTCCAAATCGTCTATTTTTTCAATTGAACAAAGAGGGGCCTCTAGCCCAAGTCTTCGGTGAAGACCAGCAAGAGTTTTACCGGCTCCCACTTCAAAAAATTGATCTATACCCTGTAGCGATCGCATGCTCTCTTCCCAACGCACGGAATGAGTTACCTGTTCAATGAGAGCGCGCTTGATCTCCGCCTCTTCTTTGAGGGTTTTTCCTACACTATTAAAGACCTGTTCCACATCGCTTGGAGCAATTTTTGTTTGCAGAATGAGAGGTTCCAGCTTGTCTTGGGCCGATTGCATTAAAGGGGAGTGGAAGGCTCCTTCAACGGCAAGGGGAATAATGCGCTTTGCACCTCGAGCTTTAAGTTCCTGTGACCCCCACTCTACTCCTTCCAGTGTTCCGGAGATCACCAGTTGGCCAGGGGAGTTGTAATTGGCAAGCCATACTTCGCGGGCGCTTCCTTGCAGCGCAGCCTCTACTTCTTGTGCAGTGAGCCCGAGCACGGCGGCCATCGTCCCTTTTCTTTGCCTACACGCCTCACTCATTGCCAGAGCTCTTTGCTGCACAAGCTTGAGCGTCTCTTTAAAGCCGAGCCGCCCAGATGCACAAAGTGCAGAGTATTCTCCAAGGCTAAGTCCAGCAACGACCTGTGGCTTCAGATCGAGGAATTGCGTGCCAAGAACGCGAAAAATGGCTGTGCTTGTGATAAAGAGTCCGAGTTGGCTGTAGCGCGTTGCCGAAAGTTCCTCTGCGCTTCCTGTAAAGATAATGCGGGAGAGTCTCTCCTCGAGCAGATCGTCCGCCTCTTCAAAGGTCTCGCGCGCAATAGCAAAGGAGTCAAAAAAGTCTTTGCCCATTCCTGGTGTTTGCGCTCCCTGCCCGGGAAAAAGTAGTGCAATCTTACTCATAGTGTAACAGTGCTGCCCCCCATGTGAATCCTCCGCCAAAGGCTGTCAGTAAAACTTTTTCTCCCGTTTTTCCAAGTCCTTCCTTACGCCACTCATCAAGGGCAATTCCAATTGAAGAAGCAGAGGTATTACCATACTTTTCAAGAGTTTTATAGAGGCGGTTTGCTGGTAAATGGGAAAAACGCTTTGCGATCGCATCGAGAATACGGATGTTGGCCTGGTGTGGAATGACCCATGCGAGCTCTTCTTCAGACACCCCGGATGCCTCCAGGCACTCTTTTGCAGCCTCCTGCATGCGGCGAACGGCATGTTTAAAGACTTCGTTCCCAGACATTTTTATGTAGTGCATCCGCTGCTCGAGGGATTCTTGTGAAGCGGGCTTACGACACCCTCCTGCGGGAAGCATCAGCAGCTCTGCCTGTTCTCCATCGGCGCCGAGATGAACTGTTTTGATCGCAAGACCCGAGCCTTCTGCGGAGACGACGGCAGCGGCCGCTCCATCTCCGAAGAGAATGCAGGTTGAGCGATCCTGGTAGTCAGTGATGGAAGAGAGTTTTTCCGCAGCAATGACAAGGACATTGCGGGAGATGCCAGATTCGATCAGAGCTTTTGCCATAGAGAGGGCGTAGAGGTAACCACTACAGGCGGCTTGTAAGTCGAGGGCGGCAGCTTTTTTTGCGCCGAGTTCCTGCTGAATCAGACAGGCAGTGCTTGGAAAGATGTAGTCAGGGGTAAGGGTCGCGACAAGAATAAAATCGATCTCTTCCGAAGATTTACCGGCATCCTTCAGGGCGAGTCGGGCAGCTTCGGTTCCCATAGAGGAGGCATACTCGTCTTCCCTCGCAAGGCGTCTTTCTTTCATTCCCGTCCGAGAGACAATCCACTCATCTGAGGTTTCCACCATCTTTGAAAGATCGTGATTTGTTAAAACCCTCTGAGGGAGGTAGGAGCCTGTACCGACAATTCGAGCCTGTTTCAAAGTTTTTTTCCTTTTGAACCTATCCCAGCAATGAGGCTTCGTCGATTTTCGGGGTTATTTTAGTCGAATTTCGCTTCTTTTTTGGGGGGGTGTATCAAACTTCGTATACACCCCCCCAAAAAAGAAGAGAAATTCGACCAAAATAACCCCCGACAGAAGCCTCATTGCTGGGATAGGTTCTTCTGTCAAAGGAGTGTAACTGATGAGTCATTAAATGGCCAGAGATGCCTAACGTTTAAAATCTCGTGTAATTTAATAATTATAGTGCTATAAATTACAAATATAATGCGTATCGCAATTGTAGGGACCGGCCTTGCCGGGCTTTCTCTTGGCTATTTTCTTGCAAAAATTCCCGGTATTTATATTACTTTTTTTGATTCAAAGGAATCTGGGCTTGGGGGCGCCTCTTTTCTTCCTGCCGGGTTGCTGCATCCTTTCCCCGGGAAAGAAGCGCGGTTGTCGCACGAGGGGGAGGAGGCTTTGGAGGCAAGTATTGCTCTTTTGGATGAGCTGAAGTCTGTGTCTGCCTGCACAGGAGTATTTCGACCTGCGATCACAGAGGAGCAGCGTTTCCATTTTTCCAAAAATGCGCTTCCCGGGCTTTCGGAGTGGCATAGCGACGGCCCTTTTGGACCGGGGCTTTGGATCCCTAAGGGGAGGGTTGTTTACATGTCGCGTTACCTGGACGCTCTTTTGCAGGGGACTGATGCTGAGGTGGTGCGAAGAAAGATCTGTTCAGAAGAGGAGCTTGCCTCTTTTGACCGCATTGTCTGGACAACCGGTTCGGAGACATTTGATCTTCCCGAGTGTCGCCATTTGCCTCTCTCCAGGACTAAGGGGCATGTGCTTCTTTGCCGTACGGATCGTCCCGTCGCGACACCGCTTTCTTCCTATGGTCATATTGCTCCCACAAGCGATCCTGCGCTTTGTGTCGTGGGGTCTACCTATGAGCGCAAGTTCTTCTCTTCTGCTCCGGATCCAGAGAAAGCTCTTCCTCTTTTGGGGCAGGTTGCGCGCTTTTACCCTCTTGCACGTGACTTCACTCCTGTCTCTATTATCACAGGGATACGCATTGCAAGGTCTAATTCTCATCTTCCTCTCATCGAGAAGATCAGTAACAAATCGATAGTATTTACAGGTCTTGGTTCTCGCGGTCTTCTCTATCACGCCCTTTTTGCCAAAAAAGTCATTGGCTCTCTTGTGCAAAAAGGTTCGTGAGAACAACACTATACCCAAGATGAACCTATCCCAGTAATACGCAAGAGGTCTATTACTGGGATAGGTTCAAGATGGGTCGTTTCTTTTTTTCTCTACTTCTCTTTCTGTTTGGGTGTCTTCTTGGATTTCAGATAGGACGTCAGGACATGAGGCGTCCCATTGTGGGCAAGGCGTCAGAGGCGAAGGAGTTTGTTGTTCTTCTCCATGCGCAGCCTGATGCTCTAAAGGGCGATGTCCTGGAATCGGTCCGTTCACTTCTGAACCAAAACTATTCTGCTGTGCGACTTCTCTTTTTTGGCGATAGCGCGATATGTCAGGAAATCGAGCAGTTTTGCCAAGGATGGCGCGGATATGTCTTTACCTGCGCGACAGATGAGTCCCTTGATATGGAAAGGACTCTTCGCAGTGCTCTTCCTTTACTTACTGGTTCTGAAATTGTCATCCCTCTGGAAGCAGGCGATCGACTCCTTCACCCCGCGGTGTTGCAGAGATTGAACCTTCTCTACCAGGATCCGAATCTTTGGCTCAGCGCGATTCACCCCGTGCTTTTCCCAAGTTATGAGGTGGATCGCTCCTTTCGCAAACTCTCCCCGGAAATGCCCTCCTTCACTCCTCTTGCTTTCTACGCAGCTCTTTTGCAGGAGAGTGCCGGAGTGGAAGACTATAGGCAGGAGCTTTTAGAGATGGGGAAAGACCACTCCTGCCTTGTTGATGAGCCGCTCTTTCTTGTTAACCACGAATGTATTGAAAAGCAGTCCGCTTCCACACTGTTTGCGCCTTTTCAGTGACAGAATCAGCGTAGGGGAAAGAGGCGTTGGGCTGAGGAAATTCTCCTGTACCGATTCCTGCTTTAAGGATTTCTCGTGCTGTAGATGTAGCAGTCTCGCTTTCCGTGATAAGTTCGCGGGAAGGTGCGGGAGAAACTGGGGGTGTTGTTCTTTGAATTTTGTCTACCATGGATGACCTCCTAAAATATTATCCATATATCTCCTTCTTGCAAAATTGTCTACTATGTAGAATGTGTTCATGCCTTCATTTCTTTGGACTCTTCTTGCGCGTTTTCTGCTGCTTCTGCTCTCTCTTCGCTATCGCATCCATGTCAAAGGGCTTGATCTTTTAGACAAATTACCGCGGGACAAGGGGGTCTTTTTCCTCCCGAACCATCCTGCGCATATGGATCCTCTTTTTCTCTATCTGCTTCTTTGGCCGCGCTATCGTATGCGCCCTGTTGTCGTGGAGTATGTCTATCATCTTTTGCGCCCTCTAATGCGTCTTGTGCGCGCTGTTCCAATGCCCAATTTTGATATTTCGGTGAATCCTCTCAAGGTAAAAAGAGCCGAAATGGCTTTGCAAACAGTTGCAGAGGGATTGCGCAAGGGAGAGAACTTTCTCTTCTATCCGGCTGGTAAGCTTAAAAATTCGGCAAGAGAAGTTGTGGGCGGAGCTTCAGGGGCCTATTCTCTTCTTCAGGAATGCCCTGATGCGCAGATAGTGCTGATTCGAACGACAGGACTTTGGGGGAGTAGTTTTTCGCGCGCTCTGCTTGGAAGATCGCCCCCACTTCCTGCTACGCTTCTTCAGGGAGTAAAGATACTTCTCAAAAATGCTCTTTTTTTTGCTCCACGTCGCGATGTAGAGATAGAGATTGCGCTTGAGCCATCCGATTTTCCAAGAAAAGAGCAGAAACTGCTTCTCAACCGCTATTTGGAAAACTGGTTCAACCGCTACAGGACCAAAGAGGGCAAGCAGGTCGATAAAGAGCCGCTCACGCTTGTCTCTTACAGCCGTTTTAAAGAAGAGTTGCCGACGCCCTTTGAGCCAAAGAAAAAGAGGGGCTTGGGTGGGGCGATAGTTTCTGAAGAGCTGCGCACAAAGATTTATGGTGAAATTCGCAGGATTGTGAATAACCCGGGGATTCACATCGCTCCGGAGATGCATTTGGCGACTGATCTCGGGATGGACTCCCTCAATCTTGCTGAGCTTGGCGCCTTTCTTTTGCAGAGCAGTGATGTGGAGGAGCTCCATCCAGAAGATCTGGACACGGTGCAGAGCGTACTGGAAATCGCCGCTGGGACATTCTCCTCTGAAGCACATCCGATGCGCACGCAGAGCAAGATGCACTGGGAAGAGGAGGTGGGGCGTCCCCTACCTTCCGCTCCGGAAGGCAAGACATTGATGGAGGCTTTCTTGCGTGTTGCCGAGCGCATGGGGGGAAGGGCTGCTTGTGGGGACGACCTTCTCGGCGTTTTGAGTTACAAAGATCTAAAGCGCTCTGCTCTTGTTCTTAGTCTGCATTTTCGCAAGATGCCGGAAGTCTATGTCGGTGTTCTTTTGCCGGCAACGGCTGTTACCTACATTGTCATTTTGGCTCTTTTGTTTGCAGGTAAAGTGCCAGTGATGCTCAATTGGACGCTTGGGCCGCGCTATCTCGACGATATGTTGCGCACTGCGAAAGTGGAGCGGGTGCTCTCCTCTTGGCGCTTTCTTGATCGTCTCTCGCATGTCGACCTGGGAAGCTGTGTCGATCGATTGGAGCTCCTTGAAGAGATTCGGAGCGGGCTTTCTCTTGTGACGAAGCTCAAGGGGGCTTTTCTCTCTCTTCTCCCGGTATCTTCACTTCTTCGCCTCTTGCACTTGGACCAGATGACAGGGGAGGAGAGGGCAGTGGTTCTTTTTACAAGCGGAACGGAGGCAAGCCCCAAGGGAGTTCCCCTTTCGCATCGCAATATTCTTTCCAACCAGAGCTCAGGGATGCAATGCATCGATCTCAATGAGAAGGATGTGCTCTATGGCATTCTTCCTCCTTTTCACTCTTTTGGCTTTTCCGTCGTAGGGCTCTTCCCTTTATGCGGGGGAATTCGCGTGGCTTTCTATCCCGATCCTACCGATGCTGTAGCTCTTGCAGAGGGGATTGAGCGCTGGAAAGTGACTCTCTATAGCGCTACTCCCAGTTTTGTAAAGGCGCTTTTTGCCGTAGCAAAGAAAGAACAGCTGAAGACGATACGCTATGTGATTTGCGGGGCAGAGAAGGCGCCTGTTGACTTGATCGAGCGGGTGGAGGGAATAGGGGCCAAGTTGATTGAAGGCTATGGAATTACCGAATGCGCTCCTATCCTAACTCTTACGCGTCCAAAACTCCCCCATATCGGTGTGGGGCAAGCTTTACCGGATATTGAAATGCGCATGGTGCATCCGGAGACACTGGAGCCGCTTCCCGAGGGGGTTGATGGAGAGATCGTTGTACGGGGCCCCAATGTTTTTCAGGGTTATCTCTCGCTGAAGAATGCCTCTCCCTTTCTTTCTCTTGATGGGAAGGAGTGGTATCGCACTGGGGATATCGGTCGCTTGGATGCGGACAAAAATTTGATTCTTTCAGGACGGCTAAAGCGTTTTACCAAGGTAGGCGGGGAGATGATCAGTCTTGGCGCCCTTGAGGAGGTCCTGATTGCCGGATTTTCCCGTCGTGGAAAGTTGTTTGGGGATTTGCCGGCTCTTGCTTTAATTGCAGATGAGCGCGAAGTGGGAAAACCCAAACTTGTCCTTTTTTCCATCTTTGTTTTGGAGAAGGAGGAAGCAAATGAGATTTTGCGCGATTCCGGTTTTAGCAGACTTGCAAAAATCGCTTCCGTACAGCAAATAGAAGAGGTTCCTCTTCTTGGGACTGGAAAAACAGATTACCGTACGCTACAATCTCTGCTGCAATGATACCATTTCTTCTTTACAACAGTGAGACAAGACAAAAAGAGCAGGCGATCTTTGGTGAGGAGGGGGTCGTTCGTCTCTACACTTGTGGTCCTACGATTTACGATTTTGCTCATATCGGCAATTTTCGCACCTATCTTTTCGAAGATCTTTTGAAGAGAACATTAAAGTTTTTGGGCTACAAAGTCATCCATGCAATGAATATTACCGACGTCGATGACAAGACGCTTCGCGGCGCTATCGAGAAGAAAGTCTCTTTACTGGAGTATACGGCGCCCTTCCGCGTTGCTTTTTTTAAAGATCTTGAGGCTCTTCGGATTGAGCGGGCAGATCTTGTGCTCGATGCGACGGAGGAGATCCCTGAGATGATTCGTCTCATCGAGGAGCTTTTGGAAAAGGGATATGCTTACCGCTCCTTGCACGGAAGCATCTACTTTAACATTCGGCAGTTTCCCTCCTATGGCAGATTAGCGCATCTTCATCTTGAGGGGTGTTCTTCAGAGGCGGGGCATGAAAGAGATGAATATGGCAAAGAGAATGTTGCCGACTTTGTCTTGTGGAAGGCCTATGATCCGGAGCGCGATGGAGGGATCTATTGGGAGAGTCCCTTTGGTAAGGGAAGGCCTGGATGGCACATCGAATGCTCTGCGATGGCGATGAAGGCGCTGGGGGAGACCATCGACATCCATTGCGGTGGTATCGACAATCTTTTCCCTCACCATGAAAATGAAATTGCGCAGTCGGAATGCGTGACCGGGAAGCGTTTTGTTCGCTATTGGATGCATGCGGAGCATCTTTTGGTAGATCATCAGAAGATGTCCAAATCGCTTGGTAATTTCTACACTCTGCGCGATCTTTTGGCTAAGGGCTACTCTGGCACTGAGGTACGCTATCATCTATTGACTGCGCACTATCGCACGCCACTTAACTTCACTTTGCAGGGACTTGATTCCGCGCGCGCGGCTCTTTCCCGTTTAAAGGCTTTTGTCATACGCCTTCAGGAAATTGCAGAGAGGGGAGGGGAGGATTCTGGCGGGTACAAGGGGATTTTGCGCTCGAGCGAACTGGGATTCCAGGCCCACCTTGCAGACGATCTCAATATCTCTGCAGCCCTCTCGCTTCTCTTTGATTCTCTGCGTGAGATCAATGCTCTTTGCGACTCCGGCCAGCTTGGAAGAGAAGGAGCTGTTACTACACTGGAGCTCTGGAGTCGATGGAATCAGGTTCTTGATTTTCTGCCACTTGAAGGCTCTTGCGAGATTCCCGAAGAGGTGATGGATCTTTTGCGACAAAGAGAAGAGGCAAGGAAGAGGCGCGATTTTGCCAGCAGTGACCAACTTCGTAAATCTATTGAGGAAAAGGGATTTTGCATTGAAGACACCCCTCATGGCGCTCGTTTATATTCAAAATAACTACAAAACTAATTACCCTGCTTTCTAAATTAACTTTAATTGTATATATTAAAGTTAAGTGGTGGCGTTTGAAGGTTAATGGTAATTTCGTAAATTTATCAGATATTGCGGGGCATCTGGCGCAAGCTGCTGGGCAAGATTTTCAATTTTCCATAGAGGGGGAGAGGGTGCGCGTGGTTGCCGCTTCTTCATTGAATTCTCCCCAAGCCGCTGTCGCTGATTTGCAGGGGCGTTTAGAGAGGGCGGGTTATAGTCAGTTTGTTGTGCGCTTTTCTTCTGCCGGGATGGTAATTGTCGATGGCAAGTCCTTTGAACAAGAACTCGAGCAGTGGGTTCGCAATGAGGGTGGAAAGGCTGCAGAGGTAGCAAACATAATTCGACGCTGTTTCTATAGTGGATCCGTCTCTCTTGAGTTAAGCGGGTTTAAACTAAGAACATTACCACCAGTTCTTGACAAACTGGAACATCTGGAAAATTTGAACTTATCCAAGAACAGACTGACCACTTTTTCGATTCCGGATACTCTCTTTAATTTAGTGACTCTTGGGTTATTCCGAAATCGGTTGACCTCTTTTTCGATCCCAGCCGAGCTGGTCAACCTGAAGGTGCTCGACTTATCCCATAACCAACTGACTGTTTTTTCGGTTCCAGGTGAGGCTAGAAGGCTGGAGGTGCTCAAATTAGACAGCAACAGGCTCTCTGTCTTTTCTGTTCCTGCAGGGTGTATCAATCTGATGGAGATTAACTTAGGTAACAACAAGTTAACCAACTTTTTGGTTCCACCAGAGTGTAGCAGACTGGAAATACTCAAATTAAGCAGGAACAGGCTAACTGCCTTTTTTATTCCGGCCGAGTGCATTAATCTGCTGTATCTCGACTTATCATTCAACAGGTTGACTGCTTTTTTAGTTCCAGCCGAGTGTATTAATCTGCAACAGCTCCGCTTACCCTCGAATCAGTTGTCAGCCTTTTTTATTCCGACCGAGTGCGTTAATCTGCAGTATCTCGACTTATCATTCAACAGACTGACTGCTTTTTCAGTTCCAGCCGAGTGTATTAATTTGCAGGGCCTTAATTTATCCAGTAACGATCTGGCCTCTTTTTCAGCTCTGGGTACTCTCGATAATCTGCAATTTCTTGCCTGCAATACCAATTTCGAGTTGCAAACATTGCCTCTATCACTAGGTCACTGTATCAATCTTACAGACATCGATATAGATGGTACCAACGTACCCTCTGAACTTCGTCACACTATTTTAGCCACTTGCCAGGAGTGCAGGACTGCCAACGCGCTCAATGTGCTTCCCAGTCGCTTGAACAGCTGGGTGATTGCAGGGGGGCAGTCCCTGGACCTTACATTCATTAATGGATTAATCGAAAATGAAAGAATCACCATCAATGAGTGGCTCACCCGTCTTGAGAAGACACGCGATTTTACTGCTAATCACCAACAATCGCTAGCTCGTATTGTTTGTGGGATGCTCTTGTCGATCAAGACCAATTCTGCGTTTAAGGAAGCTTTCTTCGCACAGGTGCCAGTGAATCTGGAAAATTGTGAAGACCGCGCTGCGATGGCCTTCAATGAGCTTTACCTCTCCTGGAAGCTCGCTACGCTGCCTGGTAACGTTACACTACAAGACAAGCTGCGCCTGATGCAATCGGCGGCAAAGACACTTGCCCTGCGCAAGGAACTCTCGAGGCTGTTTGCAGAAAGAGAAGAGAAGGAGAGCGTGGAGATCTACCTCTACTATGAACTGGCTCTACAAAGGCAATTGCAGTTGCTTACAGCGTTCCAGAGCATGACCTACGCCCATATTGGTAGACGCGATTGGATTAACGAGGATGCTCTTGTTGCAGCAGTGAATAACGCCTATCTTGACGAGCTTTGTGACCTCCCGCAGATCAAGGAACTGGCCGACAAAGATTCTCAGTTTGTGGCAGAACGCAGCTCAGCACTCAACACATTTAATAATCGTCTGGAAGCAATTTCCGAATCCCTATCTGACACTGAATACACAAGAGCGATGAAAACACTCCAGGAGGAGCGGGGAAGAGAGGAGGGAAGATTGCTGCGAAAATGGGTCACAACAAAGCTGGCAATATCTTAAGAACTTTGTGCACTAAGAGAACTTTTATACCGAAAAAAGTTCAAAAGTTTGACTTTGGAGCAGTGTGAAAGCTGCCAAAAATAGATCGTCAGGAAGGGGGTAATATTAGGAAATACAACCCCCTTCCTGACGATCTATTTTTGGCGCTTTCACGCGGTCAGAATGCCAATTCTTGAGTCATTTTGGGTATAGCAGTGGCAGCTAACTGTGGTGGAGATGTTGACAGATCTGAAAGCGGTTCCCGTCTTGATCGATCAGAGTTTGCATCTTGACATGTCCGGGAACTTCCTGAATATCGCCTTCTGGTTTTGCACCTTTTGCTACCATTTCTGCCTTTGCTTTTTCTACATCGGCTACAGTGAAGGTAACAACTGCATTTTGCCCAGGAGCTACTTTTTCACGGGGATTGGCCATGGCAATACCTAGCCTGCTTCCGCGTTCATATCCTCCAAGTTCTGCCCAGCCATACTCCTCACTCGACTCCAACAGCTTGAGTCCTACAACTTCTGTGTAGTACTTCACGGCTGCCTTCAAATCTTTGACAACGATCCAGCTCAGCCCAATTTCTTTAACTTTCATGATGACTCCTTTATTCTTCCGGTTTTGTAATGGGGAAAAAGAGAATGTCGCGAATGGATTCGGCTGAGGTGAACAGCATGACGAGGCGATCGATACCGATGCCAACGCCAGCAGTGGGGGGCATGCCTTGACAGATAGCTTCGAGGAACTCTTCATCAAGAGGGGAGGCTTCGAGGTCGCCCTTTTCTCTCTTTTCTGCCTGCTGGACGAGCAGGGTGCGTTGAAGTTCAGGATCATTGAGCTCACTGTAGGCATTGCAGATTTCTCGGCCCAGGATAAAGCTTTCGAAGCGCTCGACAAGTCCTGCCTTGCGCAATTCTGGATTGCGATGAGGTTTGCAAAGAGGGGTGGTTTCAATCGGATGGTCGATGATGTGGTGAGGCTGAACAAGAAACTCTTCTGCAAATTCTTCAAAACAAAGCGCAATGAGAGTGCCGCGAGGCGCTCCGTTGACTCTTTTGGGATCTGCGCTGCTTTTTTGCAGGAGGAGAGTGCGCATCTCCTCATCGCTGAGGCGGTCGGGATCAAGAGAGGCGTAGGTGATGAGAGCTTCTTTCATGGAGAGTCTCTTCCATGGAGGGGTTAAGTCGATTACAACATGTTCTCCCTCAGTTGCTATCCGGATTTTTGTGTCGCCGAAAAGCTCCAGAGCGACTCGTGCAAAGAGATGCTCTGTAAAGGTCATCATCTCCCAATAGTCCCACCCTGCTGCGTAGGCCTCGAGCATGGTAAACTCCGGATTATGCGTGCGGTCAATGCCCTCATTGCGGAAGATCTTCCCGATCTCATAGACCCGTTCCATCCCTCCGACGATCAGCTTTTTTAAAGAGATTTCAAGTGCAATGCGCAAGTACATTTCCTGATGAAGAGCATGGAGGTGCGTTGTGAAGGGACGAGCCTCTGCTCCGCCATAGAGATTTTGTAAAACAGGAGTCTCCACTTCGAGAAAATCGGCTTCGGCAAAATAGCGACGAATGGTGGTGAGGATGCGAGAGCGCGTCTGAAAAACTTTGAGGGAATCGGAATGAGAGATAAGATCGAGCCACCGTTTGCGGTAGCGCACTCCCTTGTCAACAAGTCCGCTATGTTTGTCTGGTAAGGGGAGCAATGACTTGGAAAGAAGGGTCAGGCGTTTGGCAAAAAGCGTTAGCTCTCCTTTTTGCGTGCGAAAGAGATGTCCTTCAACGCCAATCCAATCGCCGAGATCGAGCTTTTTCTCAATGAATTTATGGTGACTGACTTCTTCTGTCGGCGTAAGACCTGTCACTTCTGTTAAATCTCGGTTGCACAGGATCTGCAGCCGTCCTGTCTCGTCCTGAAGGTGGGCAAAGATATTTTTTCCCATAGAGCGAAAGAGGACCAGTCTTCCCCGTATGGCAAAAGCCTCGCTTCCTCCAGCAGCAGCATCATCGTAATGCCCCACCTCTTTACCCTCCATCGCAGTGAGGAGTGGTCCAATCTTTTTAGCAGTCACACAACTGTGAGGATAAGGCTCTACACCAAGGGTTCGAATCTCTGCTAGCTTACGACTGCGGTTTTGAAATTCTTCTGTTTGAAAGTAGGAGGGGGAGTCTGCCATTTTTTTTAATAGAGGGTTAATTGAGAGCAAGTTTATCAGAAGGGTTGGGTAAACTCAAGGAACGAGTATCAAAAGGTTTCAGTGCTGGGCGACATCTTCGGCCTGTCTTCCCAATTTTTCCAACTCCGCGAGACGCGCTTTCTTCTCTTGATAGTCATCGTACATGTCATTCGCTGGACTTTGTACAAAACCGTGCGTGACCGATACCGATACCGAATCTCTTATGATGCGCCAATCCCAGGAAAGAAAGCCGGTTCAACAACGGTGGTCCACCCAGATGGCGCAACAACGGTCTATCGATTCAATGCTCTCCTGCTTCTGGAGGCTGTTGAAAACTGGTGTATACCTAAACAAGATGAAGAGTTGACAACTGGCCTTTGGTCTCAGGAAGAAAACATGATGGGAAGGATGTGCATGATACGCATGATAAATTTATCATGCGTATCATGCACATCCTTCCCATCAT
>JAGWKO010000010.1 GCA_028873295.1 Verrucomicrobiota bacterium | reverse complement strand
ATGATACGCAGGATAAATTTATCCTGCGTATCATGCACATCCTTCCCATCATGTTTTCTTCCTGAGACCAAAGGCCAGTTGTCAACTCTTCATCTTGTTTGGGTATATAGAGGAAAATTCAATCAGAAGTCCTTCGGGACGGTATTGTTGTTGAGGTGAAAGTGTTTCAGATTGTTTTTCCATACTTCTGGAACGCGAGAGATAAACCCATTTCGGTGTGGAAAGAACAGGGAAAGAGATTTTATGTTTTGGCAAAGCGATGAAATTGTTTCCAGGGTTTCATCGTAATTAATAGAGAGCTTTGATTCCTGATCTAAAATGGAGAGGGTTTCTATGCGTGTCAGATCAATGCCCCTTTCATGCATGTCCTGGAGTAGACGGATTGTGTTGAAAGAGGTGTCAGCCAAGTGCTTTGCCATCATTACTTGTCCCACATCATATCTGTCATGATGGAGGAGCATGTCCAAAACAGCCATCGTATTTTCGCGCAATTGCTCCGGACTCAATGGATGTGTTTCGGGGAATATTTTTTGAGCATCAGTGTATTCCTTCTCCCTTTTGTAAGTCATAACCCCTTTCTTGAACTGAGCAACGCAATCCAGCATGACGGGTTCATCGATAAAGTAATCTGCAATTTGGAGTACCTCGGCCAATATGACCGGCTCCCAAGAGTGCGCTCCGATAGGGTCATGCCATCTTTTGTTTAAAGGATCTGCTTCAAAGTAAAGGTCCCACGCTTCTTTGGATGCTTGAGAGAGTGGATTTTCGGTGAGGTCGATCACTCCGTTTTCGAGTTCGCTATGGTGCACGCCCTCTTTCATCGCACTGATCAGGGTGTTAAAGTAAAGAGAGCGTCGGACCACTTCAGTCGGCACTTCGCGGTACCTGTTTTCTCCCATCTTTAAACGAAAAGCAGAGCTGGCAAGAGGGGTAAGATCCAGGCCTATCCTTCGATGACTTATCCCACCTGCTCCCTGACGACATAGAAGAGCTTGGAGATTGAATCGGTTCGGCAATGTCTCGGCCAAAGTGTCAATTGCAGTCTGAAGAGCGGTTTGGACTGATTCGTCAATGTTGTTTGACTCATCCTCCGAGTCTGAGTCCGAAGCCAAGGTGAAAAAGGTGGATGCAGTCTTGCCATTGCATAGGCGAGGGTAAGAAGTGCTCCAGAATCCAGGCTCTACCGTCGCATGCTCTATCAAATAATTAATATTACTCTGATTGGCGACTCTCATTTGCTCTTCGTCTGACAGAGTGTTCAGGGGGGAAGTCTCTTCCTCTGAAGGGGTCAGTAGAAAGTCTAACAGACCAACTCCTTCGTTTTCAGGTTGTTGCGTTTGGTGTGAGCTATATCTTTCCGAGGTTACATTGAGTGTCATAAAATCCCTAAAGTCGTTTTATTAATTATAAAACATTTATACTATCTATATTATTTTATACCACAACTATAAATAAGTCAATTACAAAGTTTTTTATTTACATTTCCTTGTCCGTCGAATTTTTTGATGAAATTTCTCTGTTGTTTAAATCTGTCTGCCAAAAAATGGATAAGGTCCGTATACTGCTCTCCATGACGCTTCACGCACAAAAATTTCGAGAGATTCTTTTCCAACTTCTTTTCAGTGTGCAATTTTGCGATGAGAGTGAAGAGCTCGTGGAAATGATGATGGCGCAACTGGCGGTGACGAAGCGCTCAGTAAGGGATGCTGTAGGAAAATTGCGCCTTCTTATGGAGAAGGTGGAGGAAATCGATGCAAAGATCGCCTCTTTTTCTGAAGGGTATTCTCTGGATAGGATCTCTTT
The DNA here is from genome assembly GCA_028873295.1 of Verrucomicrobiota bacterium. Classification (GTDB taxonomy): domain Bacteria; phylum Chlamydiota; class Chlamydiia; order Chlamydiales; family SM23-39; genus JAGWKO01. Next base: position 32,570 of record JAGWKO010000010.1, on the reverse strand, counting down.
GGCAGAGAAATGCGCTTTGCGCCTGGGGGTTTTTGAGCTTCTTTATGCTCCTGAGGAGCCGGCGCCTGTAGTCCTTGCAGAGGCTGTGCGAATTGTGCGAAAGTTTGGGTCAAGGGAAGGGGCACAGTTTGTCAACGCGCTTCTTGATACGGTATACCGAAAAAAAGAGGCTTCATGCGATGGGAAAGTGGACGAGAGCTGAAGGAATTTTCGACATTTGGGATCGGAGGCCCGATTCGTTATTTTGCCGAAATTCGCACTGCGGAAGAGATGCGGGAAGCTTTTTGTTTCTGCTGTGAGGAGAAAATCCCCTTTCTTGTTCTTGGCAAGGGGTCTAACTCTCTTTTTGACGATGCCGGTTTTTACGGTGCGGTGCTTTTGAATCGCATCGATTTTTGCCACTGGGAAGAAGAGCGAGTACAGGTGGGAAGTGGCTTTTCTTTTTCCCGTTTGGGTGTGCAGGCAGCGCAACGAAATTTGAGCGGGTTGGAGTTCGCAGCAGGGATTCCAGCTACTGTAGGCGGCGCTATCTGGATGAATGCAGGGGCCGAGGGTCAGCAAACAGGCGATGCTCTGGCTTCTGTCTCCTTTTTGGATTTTCAGGGAACTGTACGCGACTGGAAAAGGGAGGAAATGCGCTTTTCCTATCGCACGTCTCTTTTTCAGTCGCTGCAGGGCGCAATTCTTTCTGCGACCTTTTGTCTCTCTTCGTCGCCCACAGCAAAAGCTCATCAACTTCAACTGCTTGATGCAAGAAAGAAAAAACAGCCCCTCCAGGAAAAGAGCTGTGGCTGTATCTTTCGCAATCCCCCTTCTGGTCCTTCTGCAGGCGCTCTGATCGAGAAGGCTGGGTTGAAGGGGTTGGGGATAGGTGGCGCCTTTGTTTCGGAACTTCATGCGAATTTCATTGTGAATCGTTCTGGCGCTACAAGTCGGGATGTGCAGGAGTTGATTGAGAAGATCCGCCATACCGTGTATGAAAAGAGCGGTATCTTTCTGGAGTTGGAAATCCGTATCATGAGACCTCATGGTCTTTCGCGCTGATTTACATTGTCATTCCACCTGCTCGGATGGCAGCGACTCCCCGGATGAGCTGCTGTGCCATGCAAAGAAAATTGGACTTGCCGCTCTTTCCATCACGGATCACGACACAGTTGCCGCCTACACGCCAGAGCTTTTTGCTCTCAGTCGCGAAATCGGAGTAGCTCTTCTCCCGGGAATCGAGCTCTCTTCCGAATTCTTGGGCGCTTCTGTTCATCTCTTGGGCTATGGAATCAATCCGGAGGACTCCGCTTTTTGCTCTTTTCTCAGGGAAGCTCAGAAACGCAGGAGAGAGCGCAACGAGGCGATTTTAGAGCTTTTGCGCACTCGCGGTATTTCACTTGACCCCGCTCTTTTTCGGGGAGACGCTGTGGGAAGGCCACATATCGCAAAGGCCCTTGTAGAGAGGGGGTATGTCGCTACAATTCAGGAGGCTTTCCGCGCCTACCTGCGCGATCTTCCTGGCTTTCACCTCTCCACCGAAGAGGGGATCAAAGCCCTACATGCAGCAGGAGGCAAGGCGATTCTTGCTCACCCCCATTTCTATCAACAGGGAAAGTGGTTGAAAGATCTCCTCGCTCTCCCATGGGATGGCGTTGAGGGATATTATGGCACTCTGAAGCAAACAAGCGCGGACCCATGGATTTCTCTTGCGAAAAGGAAGGGATGGCTTGTGACAGGGGGGTCTGACTATCACGGCGCTCTGAAGCCTGCCATTCCTCTTGGCGCTTCGTGGGTCGGAGAAGAGGTTTTTAGAAAACTTCTTTCTCATTGAAGAAAATCAACGACTCCAGGCGAGGCTCGACATCGTCCTCAACTCTCTATAAAATTATCCGTAGAATGACAAATAGCTGTTTTGCGGATGGATTTTGTTGGCTAAAAAATAATCCGCTTCGGTCAATTGTTAGAATAATATCTTACACAATCACAGGAGTTTCTGAATCCAGAGTAATGAAGGGGCACGTAGTGGGCGATTGAGCCAGCGATGGTGCCTTACTTCCCATTCATGAGGCGGGAGTTCCTGTGCCCAAGCAAGAAGCGCCTTTTCCTCCTCTTCCCCTCCCTCATGACCGGGATAGCAGGTAATCGAAAGCGCCCCGCCTTCTGCCAAAAGAATGAGACTCTTGTTTACACTGAGGAGCGTGCTCTCTTTTTTGGTGATAATGCTCTTATCGCTTCCGGGGAGGTACCCTAAATTATAGACGATCAATTTGGGTGGCTTTGAAGAGGGGAGTTGATCGATTGCCTCATGAGACATGCAAAAAAACTCTACAGGATGCCCTGCAAGATTTTTTTTTGCCTTTTCGATGGCGACCTCTTGCAAATCGATGGCAAAAAGAGAACTCACAGGAAGTGAGGCAAGAAACAGAGTGTCCTGTCCGTTGCCACATGTGGCATCAATGACAAAGTCTCCTGGTTGTATCAGAGACTTCCAGTAGCTCTTGGCAAGAGAAAGATGGGGTGTTCGCACGCAAAATAGTCTACTTCTTGTAATCATTGCAGGGAATCCCCTTCTCCATTTAATATGTATCGAGAATTCTCGGGGTGTTAGCTCAGTTGGTTAGAGCGCCACGTTGACATCGTGGAGGTCAGCTGTTCGAGTCAGCTACATCCCATTTTTCAAGTATGCAGTTCTTCTTTCATCGCGCGCTGAATCAGAGCGGGTCTCTTCTCATTGCTGCCGCTCTCATAGAGCTTTTCCCCGGGATTGCTCTCATCGATCGGCGCCTTACTCCGCAAGGATTTTCTGTCCGCTTTCATTCTGAAAATTTTCTTTCTCCACAGATTGAAGAGCTGGTTAATCGCAAGTTGCGTCAGATCATCAAGGAAAAAAGAGAAATTCGAGTCTCTTGCATGGTTCCCGCAAATGCCAGGGAATTTTTGCGTGCGCGAGGCCTTGGCTCCCGCAGTTTCCCGGACATAAGAGGTCAGTTTGCAGAAGTAGCACAGATAGGGGACTTTGTGGATCTCAGCGAAGGGCCTCATTGCGCGCATAGTGGGGAACTCTCCATATATAAATTTTTGCCGCTTGTCTCTGAAGGCGAGGGGATCTACTGCCTCGATGGGAGTTTCTTTCCAACAAAAGAGGCGATGAAATTTTTTAGCAAAGAGATGCGCAGCTACGCCCAAACAAATGCTCTTGCTCTCGGAACGGCAAGGGGGTTTTGGCACCTTGTTCGCGATGAGCTTGTCTGGGAAGAGAAGGGGTGCCGTCTCCTGGATGATTTTGGCCAAAAATGCACAGAGGAGCTCTTTCAGGGGTGCCGTCAGATAGGGATGAGTAGGCAGATGACACTCTCTGCAGTGCGCTCCTTTTATCAGGGAGAGTTGATTACTCAAAAAAATCTTTGCGATCCTGCTCCTCTTGTTATAAAAGAGAATTTCTACTCCCATTTTGTGCTAAAAGAGGTTGCTTTTTCAGGTTCTCTTGAAGGAGAATGGATTTCTTCCTTGCAAAGGATCAGGAAAACACTTAATATTTTAGCTTTTGAACCCTCTTTGCTATTCCAGGGGCGCGCTTTGCTTGGTCAAAAGGCTCTTGAGAAAGAGTGGGGGAGCATAGAGAAGGAAGAGGGAGAGCTGTCACCTCTTCTTTTTGTAACAGGAAAAGACAGGTTAGGGAGACGTTTGTCTCTTTTTCGGGGGGAGTGGGATCGGAGAGGTTTCGTGCTTCGCGGGCACTTGGGAGTCCTTTTCGCTCTCGCCTTGGAAAGGGGGACAATAGACCTCTTGCATAACTGAGGTTCTGTCGATTTTCGGGTTCTTTTGAGTCGGATTTCGCTTCTTTTTTGGGGGACTGTATCAAACTTCGTATACAGCCCCCCAAAAAAGAAGCGAAATCCGGCCAAAATAATCCCGAAAATCGACGAACCCTCAATTATGCAAGAGGTCTAATGAACAGTATGGTAGAGCACCTTGAGAATTAATAGAGAGATCCGCGCTGAGCGGTTGCGTGTAGTTTCCGAGTCAGGTGAGCAGCTGGGAGTGATGACTCTTCGAGAAGCTTTGATGAAGGCGGAAGAGGCTGGTCTTGATCTTGTGGAGATTGCGCCGATGGCAAAACCTCCTGTAGCCAAAATCATTGACTATGGAAAGTTTCGCTATCATCAGCAAAAGAAGGAGAAGGACAGTAAAAAATCGCAGATACAGGTGAAGATGAAGGAGATTAAGCTTCGACCTAATATTGATGAGCATGATCTTCTGACAAAGGCCAAGCAGGCTCGCGAGTTTCTTGTGAAGGGAAACAAGGTGCGGCTTACGACGATGTTTCGCGGACGCGAGATGGTTCATTTGGACTTGGGTCGGAAGATGATAGAGAAGTTTTGTAGCTCTCTTGCCGATGTGGCAACTGTAGAGGCTCCTTCGAAAATGCTCGGGCGAACGATGACGACAGTGCTTGCTCCCGGAGCGAAAAAACCAAAGATTTTAATGGATAGTGAGGAGAAAAAGAATGCCTAAAATGAAGACGCGCAAAGCGGTGGCATCGCGGTTTCGCGTTACCGCAAGTGGAAAGTTGAAAAGGACTCGTCCTGGCAGGCGCCATATTTTGACGAAAAAGAGCGCCAATCGCAAAAGAAGACTCGCGAAGTCTCCTCTTGTCGATGCAGGACAGGTAAAAATGTATAAGATCATGATGGGAGTGTAGTAAGGTTATGGTTCGTGCAACAAATGCAGTAGCAGCTCATAAGAGACGCAAAAGGCTTCTCAAGAACTGTAAGGGCTACTATGGAGATCGAAAAAACCACATTAAGTTGAGCCGCGACGCGGAGATGTCTGCGATGGCCAACAACTATCGACACAGAAAGTTGCGCAAGCGCGACTTTCGCAGTCTCTGGATCAGCCGCATTGGTGTTGCTGCAAAATTGCACGGCATCTCTTATAGCAAGCTGATGCAAGGGTTGAAGAAGAGTGGTTGCGTGCTTAATCGCAAATGGCTTTCGCAGCTTGCTATTTCTGACCCTGCAGGCTTTGGGGCCGTTGTTGCCTCAGCGCAAGCAGCTCTTGTTGCTTAGATTGTATGCGCGAAGAGATCGAACAGCTCCGCACCTTTTTCTTGAAGGAGTTGCAGGAAACAGGAACAAGCCTTGAGCTGGAACAGCTCAAGGTGAAGTACTTGGGGAAGAAGGGGAGTGTGCAGGCGCTTTTGCAGGGGCTTAAAGGAGCCTCTCCTGAGGAGCGTCCGCAGATTGGCAAATGGGTCAATAGTCTGAAGGAAGAGATTGAGGCTCATTGTGTGAACACTCTTGCTCGTCTGCAGCGTGCGGAGATGTTTGCTGCCTTTGAGAAGGAGTGGATTGATCCGACACTGCCTGGGCGACGTCCCTGGGTTGGAAGAGCGCATCCTCTTACGCAGATGCTGCATCGCGTAGTCGAGATTCTGGTGGGCATGGGTTTTTCTGTGCGCCTTGGTCCCGATGTAGAGACAGATTACTATAATTTTGAAGGGCTCAACTTTCCTCCCGATCATCCTGCGCGCGATATGCAAGACACCTTTTACCTGGGTGAAGGGCTTTTGCTAAGGACGCACACGAGTAATGTGCAGGTGCGGGTGATGGAGCGCGAGAAGCCGCCTCTTCGCGTTGTTGCTCCGGGTCGCGCTTTTCGCAATGAGGATGTCTCATCCCGATCGCACATCTTCTTTCATCAGGTAGAGGGTTTTTCCCTTGATCGCAATTTGACCTGTGTCGATCTACTTGCGACGTTGCGCACCTTTTTACACCGCTTTTTGGGAGAGGAGTGCAAGATGCGCGTGCGCCCCAGTTATTTCCCCTTTGTGGAGCCTGGGATGGAGATCGATATGGAGTGCCGTCGCTGTGCGGGCAAGGGGTGCCGTCTTTGCAAGGAGAGCGGCTGGCTGGAGGTTCTGGGAGCCGGGATGATTCACCCCAACGTCTTAAAGAACTGCGGTGTCGATCCTGAAGTCTTTTCCGGGTACGCCTGGGGAATGGGCATTGAGCGACTTGCAATGCTGCACTACGACATTTCCGATATCCGCCTCTTTACGGAGAACGATATGCGCTTTTTGGAGCAGTTTTCCGGTGTCTGATTGCACCGGTTTTTTGACAAATTTTATAGAAAGGCGGTAAGCTTTTCTCCTTACTGGGATAGATTCCTAGTTTCTGGAAGAGTGGCAGAGTGGCCGATTGCGCCTGTCTTGAAAACAGGAGGTCCGCAAGGATCCGTGGGTTCGAATCCTACCTCTTCCGAATTTTTAGTAACCACCTTTACTAAAAAACGTCTTCTCTTTATACCCGAAATGACTCAAGAATTGGAATTCTGACCGTGTGAAAGCGCCAAAAATCGATCGTCAGGAAGGGGGCGGTTATGCAAGAGGTCTATTTAGAATTGACCTTCAAAACTTAGTTGACGTGTTACAAGGTTGTGTGTCGTTCAATTCCAGTCTCTTGTGCATATGAGATCATTTTCTTCTGAATGTCTTTTGGAATTAAATCCGTCGGCTGAAACCAGAACAGAGCGCGGCGAATGTTGTTGGTAAAGATCTGCTGTCTAAAGTTCCAATGTTTGATAAACCATCCTGGCAAAGTATATATTTTCCCAGGTACAGCATCCAATGTGAGGTTTCGATCGGCTCTCATGCGAAAAGAGCAATGTTTCATATGTCCCGGGTCATCAAACCTCATGAAAATAGATTCGTATTCTTTCGCGTCATCCAATAGTTCAATCTCTTTTAATGATTGGTGCCAATAGGTATCTGAGGACCTAATTTTTTCGATATCTTCCATGGTGAGATCGGTAATGGCTGAAGAGAAGAGTTTGCTGTTTAATGCAGGTGGACTTCCATGAGCGGTTCTGAAAATAACCGATTGAAATAGTACCGCATTCATTTTTTTGATTTGGCTTTGAAATAATTGACTATTCCAATTTTCCACAAACTTCCTATCTTCAGAATAGAGAAAGGCTTCCACATCGCGTCGTGTGCGTTGCCAGTCTAAGGAGGCGATTTTTTTCTCAAACTCAGCTCGTAGCCAGTTGTTGCGATAAGGAGGAACTTGATTCTGGTAAGGGCCGGCTTGCTGAAGGGCGTTTTTCAAAAGAAGAGCATTGATGGGGGTGTTTTTTGATAGATACCATAGAAAATCAAACCAATCGCGTCCCTTTTCATATTTTCTACACAAAATAGCGTGACATTTCGTAGCAAATAGACTTGGTAAATCCTGGAGTAAAATGGAAAATGGATAAGGATAGGTCAAATAAGCAGTTTCAAAATCAGATCCCTCGGGAGGATGAGTGTCGATTTCCAATTTGATCATGATTTTCTGTCCGTCAGAGGGGAGCCTGTCATATGTCAGTTCAAGGATGCGCGCGAAAGAATCTTCTTTAAGGAAAGCTGTTTTAATCGCTCCTTGCGCTTGATGCCGTTCTTTGATCTGCAGGTCAACACCAAAAGATGCAAACTCCAATTCGATCGCCTTTAGAAAGGGGACCCATGTGAATTTCTGCGGTTTTAACAATACAAAATCCAGATCCTCCGAAAATCTTCTCAGTTGGTGGACCACTCTTAAGGCAGTACCTCCTTGAAAAGCGGCTTGCTTAAAGAAATCACTTCTCGCTAACCCGGCAAGTGCAATTTCCTGATAGATTTCTTTTATCGCGTTGATTTCTTCCTGTTTTGATTTTGATGAATAACTTTTAAGTCGTTCTTGAATAATTGTAATTGTCATGAGAGGTCTCTTTGCCGAGGTAGGCTCTTTCGTAAGGTGCCAAGTGTTCGTTTAACAAGGTTATTCGGATAATGTGCACTGAGATCTGCCAAAAAACTTGCATCAGAATCAGTGAAATGCTCTGGATCAATGCGGAGGTCTTCAGAGAGATCATTGAGAGTCGTCCAGGTCTGTTTTCTGGCATAGATCATGTCTGCAAGAGCCTTCCAGGGATGGGCGATGAACAAGGTAACATTTCTTTTTTGATGTTGCTCAACACCAAGAGGAAATGCTGTACTTGGGATATGCTCATAGGAGAAAAAACCGAGCGATGTTTCGAATTCTTTACTTCTCTTCGTTGAGGCGCATGTCGTTGATCTTACGGCTTCAGGGATCCACCCATGATAACTGAGAGCAGATTCAAAGCTGACATAGGAAGGTCCATATAGAATGGAGGAGATCTCGAATGTATCTACAAGCGAGCTCTTTCTTCTGATTAAGTAGAGATCTCTGCGCAAGGGAAGCAATAAGCCTTCTTTTAGTGCCCTTTTAACAATTGCATAGCGAGAGTCTGGCGATTTGTTCAAAAGATGGCATAGGTCTGAACCGAAGATATAGGGCTTGGGCCAGTCCAGAAGAATGTCGATGATTTTTTTCATAAAAATGTCGCGGACTGTCATTTTATGACAGTTTCTAACTTAAAAATAATGAAAATATTGAATTTTACGCAAGGAACTGTCGTTTTTTTGACGGTTTTCTGCATCAAAAATCAATGACTCTCAGGTTTTTCGGTATATAATGACAGAAATAACACAATATGATAAAATATGTTGTATAAAATAATGATTTCTACAGGTATGAATACAACAATAATTCCTGATATCACTTCGAGCGATCGAACACTAAATTCGCTTGACTCTTCCAAGAGAAAACGAGCCAACACTGATGCATCGGATGTCGATGCTGCAGACTCAAATCTTAAAAGGCTGCGCGTCAATGAAGTGGCGATAGGAATAATAGGGACCTCAGGAAATAATGTCGTCGCAATCAACGAACCGATGTCGAATCAGGTGCTGATTACACCAGAAATGGATTATCAGACGAGGTGCATCATCATCAACGCTTTAAGAGATATCCCTGTAGCGGATCGCGATGCCCTGGTTGCCCAAGCGCTTCGACTGATTACACCAGAAATGAGCGCTATAGAAAGAGTTCTGATCGTCAAATCGTTAAGAGACGTCACCGCAGCTGATCTCGATGTTGTTGTTGCCCAAGTACTTCAGCTGATTACACCAGAAATGAGCGCTGATTCGATAATACAGATCATCATCGCTATAAGAAACGTCCCTGCTGCGGATTGCGAAGCCGTGCTTCCCTACACGATTCAACTGCTTCCCCCAGGAATGCGCGCTGCTAATCAGATAGTACAGATCAACAATGCTGTCAGAGATGTCCCCGTTGCCGATCGCGATGCCGTAGTTACTCAGGTGTGTCGATTATATAGGACGGAAATGGGCGCTGATGGGATAGCAAAGGCCGTCAATGCTGTGAGAGACGTTCCTGCTGCGGATCGCCATGTCCTGGTGGCTCAGGCACTTTTGTTGAATAGACCGAGAATGAAGACTGAAAGGACAATAGAGATCCTCATCGCTATAAGAAATGTCCCTGGTGCGGATTGCGAAGCCGTGCTTCCCTACGTGCTCTTTCTGATTAACCCAGAAATGCATACCGCTGGTGAGATAGTGCGAATCATCATCGCTATGAGAGATGTCTCAGCTGCGGATCGCAATGACGTGGCAGCTCATGCGTTTCGACTGATTGCACCAGGAATGAGCGTTGATGAGATAGTGCAGATCATCAACGCTCTAAGAGATGTCCCAGCTGCGGATCGCAATGATGTGGTTAGCCAGGCGCTTCGGCTGATTATACGGGGAAATAGTAGGGCGGCGGGCTCTGCTGAGAGAATGAGCGCTGATGAGATGGTTCAGATCATCACTGCTGTGAGGGATGCCCCCACTGCGGACCGCAATGACGTGGTTACTCAGGTGCTTCGACTGCTTATGCCAGGCATGCGTGGGAAGCATAGGAGTTCGATCATCAAAGCGCTAAGAGAAGTCTCAGGCGCAGATCGCAAGGACCTGGTTACCCAAGTGTTTCAACTGATTATACGAAGACTGATTAAATCGAAAATAAGCGTTGAACTGACTACTGATATAATCGTACAGACCATCAACGCGTTAAAAGGTGTCTCAGTTGCGGATCAAGAGGTCATGGTTACCAAAGTATTTCAACTGGGTAGATCAGAAATGAGCGTTGATGAGCTGGTGCAAAGCCTCACCGTTGTAAGAAATCTCTCAACTGCGGACTGTGATGCTCTATTTGCTCACGTGTTTCAATTGCTTGGCCCAGGAATGTGTGCTGCTGATGAGATCATACAGATCATCAATGCTATAAGAGATGTTCCCGCTGCGGATCGCAAAGCTGTAGTCACCGAAGCGCTTCGATTGATTGCACCAGAAATGAGGGCTGATGGGAGAGTGCAGATCATCAATGCTGTAAGAGATACCTCAGCTGCAGACCTCAAAGCGGTGGTCACTCAAGCGCTTCGATTGATTGCACCAGAAATGAGGGCCGATGGAAGAGTTCAAATCATCAATGCTGTAAGAGATACCTCAGCTGCAGACCTCGAAGCGGTGGTTACTCAAGCGCTTCGACTGATTCCACCAGGACTGGGTGCTCATGGACGACAACGAATCGTTGCCTTTGTAAGAGGTCTGCCAGCTGTGAGCCGCGATACTGCGATTACTCGGCTGCGTCAGCGACTCGCGTCTCTTCTGGATTCTTCCAAAATTCCGATAATAACGATCAATCCCAATGATTTGTTCAACAAAGAAAAAGAACCTGCACAACCACACGTCTCCCTTATAGCCTTGTATAATTTTATTAAAAATAAAGACATTATTCCTGGGTTGTTTCCCGCATCGTTTCCTAGAATTAAATATAACAATTCTCCAGCAAGTGATGTAGGAGGAGTAACTCGAAACTTCGTTACCCAGGTGATGAAAGCTGTTTGTCATCCTGATCAAAATATATGGAAGATCGTTACAACGGAAAATGGTTGTATGCCATCAATCACCTCTGGGACGACTCTCTCTGAAAGCGACCAAATCGTCTGCTGCAAGGCGATTGGAGTCATCTTCTCCAATGCTATAGCTTCCTCATCAGTTGTTACAGGAAACAATTTCCACTTCGCTTTATACAAAATGATCCATTCTTTAAATGAAGAAGAGATTGTAAATTTTGATAACACACTTCAAGCTCCCTCTGAACTCTCTCTTTGTCAAAAATATCAAAACCTCACTAATCTTGTGATGCAGGATATCTATCCATATCTATTGGAGAATGTCTCTGACAATAACAGTGTTGATAGGCATGTCCTGGAAGATTATGTTACTCCTATAATCCAGGCTACTCTCCTGATCGCGCAAACGCTAAGAGCTCGCTTGCCTCTCAGCTCCTGGAACGAGATCAAAGGAGAAAGCCCGGAGAAATTAAAAGAGCGCATAGAAGGTAAGTTCTCTAAAGAGGCTGTAATTACAGCATTTGGTGAATCACTTTACGAGTCTATGCAGGGAGCATTTATGGAACAATGGATTAACAAGAGCCATATAGACATGGTAAAAAAACTTGTCTTTACCATGACGGGATCTGAAATATTGACTTCAAGTCAAACACTGAAAATAAACGTCGTCACAAACTTAGGTGGGGCTTTCATGCATACATGTTTCGGCAAAATGGATATATATCCATGTCCTACTTATGAGGAGTTCAAGATGGTCCTGGAAGCATCTCTGGTATCTCCCTTTGATACAGAAACGTTGAATAAGGCGTAGTGCTCTGTCAACATTAATTTTAGGGATTGGGCTGCGTCAAAGCCCCGGGATTGAGATTGTCGAAGATGGGGGATGTATTAGGAAATACACCCCCCATCTTCGACAACTCAATCGCGGGAGCTTTCACGCAGCCCAATCCTTAAAATTAATGTTAACAGAGCACTAGTGCTCTGTTATACCGAAAAAAGCTCTGATGCCACCGTGTCGTAAAATAGCATCCCTTTGTGTGTGAGCCGAATGGTCCCTTTCTCTTCTTCCAGGTACTCTTCCTGAGCCAGAGCCTTGCAGGTTATGAGCATTTGATCCGGGAGATCGGGGAAGTCGCTGAGGACTGCTCCTTCGGTGAGGCGGAGGCGAACGAGGAAGAGTTCCTGTGCGGCCTTTATGGGAGAGAGGCGCTCGCGGAAATCGATGGGGGAGAGGCTCTCTTCAATAAGCTTGGCATAGCGCACGAGGTTGAGGGTGTTGCGTATTCTCTCTCCTTCCCAATAGCTGAAAGCAGAGGGGCCAAAGCCGAGGAAGGGCCTTCCCGTCCAGTAGCCCAGATTGTGACGCGAAGAGAGGCCATTTTTTGCAAAGGCAGAAATCTCATAGCGTGTGAGACCAGCACGGGGAAGAAGAGAAAGGGCATGCTCCAGTAGCTGCAGAGAAAGAGCGGGGCTTGGAAAGGTCAGCCTGTTCTTTTTGCGGTAGAGAGGAGTGTCCTGCTCGAGTGTGAGATTGTAGAGAGAGAGATGGTGGATGGGGAGGTGAGGGAGCTCTTCCAGGCTTTTTTGGAAGCTCTCCTCTGTCTGTCCAGGCAGATCGAAGAGCAGATCAATGGAGACGTTTTGAAAGCCCGCTTTTTCTGCTGCAAAGAGAGCCTCCCGAGCGCGCTTTGCCCCATGAGCCCTGCCGATCTTTAGAAGCAGCTCGTCGTCGAGAGACTGCACTCCAATGCTTAGACGATTGATGCCGATGCTGCGGAGTGTGGAAAAGAGAGGAAGTTCTCCCTCTTCCGGATTGGCTTCAAGAGAGATCTCTACGCCATCGAGGGGAAAGCCGCTCGTCTCCACCCTGCGCAAAAAGGCTGCGACCCATTCTGGCGGGAAAAGCGTCGGCGTCCCCCCCCCAAAATAGAGAGAGACTAGTTTTTTTCCTTCCATCAAGGGAAGCTTTTCTTCCCATTCGCGCTGTAGAGCCTGCCAAAAAAGAGCCTGCTCCTCCTTGCGATCCTTCACCACGTAAAAGGAGCAATAGGGACACTTTTTCTTACAGAAGGGGATGTGAATGTATACCGAAAAAGGTGTGATTACCAATCGCCAGCGTCCGGATCTTTCAGAATGCCGCGCTTCCAGCGATTCCTGTCGGAGAAGGGATCCTCTTCTTCCTCTTCCAAAAGAGTGGAGTCCTCTTCCGAAGTCCCTTCTCCGCCAGTCTCCTCTTCGCTAAAGGTCTCTCCATCGAATCCTTCAGTCTCGACATCCAGACCCGCATCTGTCATGAGCTCGCCACCTTCCATATCGGGAAGAGTTTGCGGTTCCGAGTAGGCTTGTCTTCCCGAGGAGCGTTTGGGGACAGTTTGCTCTTCTACCTCACCGCTCTCTTTGAGGAAGCGAAGTCGTTCCTTCTCTTCTTCAATCTTGCTTTTGAGCGAACGGATCTCTTCCTTATGCTTCTCTACGTCTTTCTTGGGAACGAGGCCAAGTTGCATCCACTGCTCCAAATCCTCCAGTTCACCCTCTAATTTCTTTAATCGCTCGCTCTTCATATCCTTCCTTGTCCGAACGGTCAGCAACACCGAAGCTTGCCATTTTTCCACTTTTTTTAACAGAAAAAAAAAGGTATATAGTGAATCATATGCCTCCGCCCCTTGATTTTGCCCATTTTGGGAACTTGCGCTTTATTGTGGAAGAGGAGCTTCGCTATCGCAGAGACCCATTGAGCGTTGATCCCTCCTGGCGTCATTTCTTCGATGAGATGAAGCCGGCGGAGGGGGCCAAGGCGCTCCAGGCGCTGCTTCTCATTGATGCGTACCGCCGGCTCGGTCACCTGGCGGCAAGGACAAACCCTCTCCTTCCTCCAGAAAACATACCGGAGCTCTCCTGCAGCCATTGGGGACTCTCTGGAGGGGAGATAGTGCCCTGTTTTGGGGTCCTTGGCAAAGAGAAGTGCAGTGTCGCGGAACTGGTCGGTTCCCTGCGCCTGCTTTATGCTGAGGAACAGGGGTTTGAGTGTGCGGGTATTGTGGAGCCGCGCATCGAGGAGTGGATGCGAAGTCGCATCGAAGGGGAAAGGCTCAGAAAATGTACAGTGGAAGAAAAGAGGGAAATTTTAAAACAGCTGAATGCCTCCGAGCTGCTCGAGACATTCCTTCATAAGCGCTATGTGGGACAGACGCGCTTTTCTCTGGAGGGGAATGAGACTCTGATACCTCTTTTGCAAGAGCTTATCGAAAAAGGTGCAGAGCAGGGGATCGAAGAGGTCTGGATCGGGATGGCTCATCGCGGCAGGCTCAATGTCCTTGCCAATATTCTTAAACAGCCGCTTCGCGAAATTTTTACCTCTTTCGAAGATGACCTTTCTCTTTCCCTCTTTGAAAGCGATGATGTGAAGTACCACTTGGGATTTTCATCAGAAGTGGTCACAAAGAGTGGAAAAAAAATCTTTGTCTCCCTGCCCCCCAACCCCTCTCATCTGGAATCTTTGGATCCCATTCTCCTCGGCTCGGTGAGAGGAAGGAGGGGGAAAAAAGTTTTGCCTATTATGATCCATGGAGATGCTGCACTTGCAGGACAGGGCGTCGTCTATGAAATGCTGCAATTCAATCATCTGCCGGGCTATGAAGTGGGCGGTACGGTTCATGTCGTGCTCAACAATCAGATCGGCTATACTACCTTGCCAAAAGAGGGAAGGTCAACGCGCTACTGTACCGATATCGCCAAAGCCTTTGGCATGCCTGTCGTGCATCTGAATGCAGAGATGCCAGAGAGTGCTTTTGAAATTGTCGAAATGGTGCTCGAGTTTCGCAAGACATTTGCTTCCGATCTCTTTATCGATCTCATTGGCTATCGCAAGTATGGACATAACGAGGGCGATGATCCCTCCTTTACACAACCTCTGGAATATCGGGGGATCCGTTCGCGGAAACCGATTCGCACTCTCTATCTTGAAAAACTCCTTGCCGAAAAGGTGCTTACACAGGAAGAAGCAGCGGCAATGGAGAGTGAGTTCCAGAGAGCTCTGGAAGAGGCAATAGTAAAAGAGAAGCCCTCTTCTTTGCCCTTGGAGATTGCAGGAGAAGTTGCAGAGGAAGATGTTGAAACAAAGATTGGCCTGGAGATTTTTGAGAAGATCCGCTCCACTTTCTGCGAAGTTCCAGCTGCTTTTCATCCTCATCCAAAACTCATGCCTTGGCTGCAGAAGCGAAGAACAGAGGAGAGAATTGACTGGGCGTGGGCAGAGGCGCTCAGCTTTGGATCTCTTCTTGTTGAAGGGCATAGAATTCGCCTGGCAGGAGAAGATGTGCAAAGAGGAACCTTTAGCCAAAGACATCTTGTCTGGACGGATTATGAGACAGGAAAGTTCTATTCCCCACTTTCTCGTCTTGAAAGAGAGAGCGGAAGTCTTGAACTCGTCAACTCGCCTCTGACAGAGTATGCAGGAATGGGGTTTGAGTATGGCTATAGCTGCACAGATCCTCATACACTAACGCTTTGGGAAGCGCAGTATGGCGATTTTGTCAATGGAGCGCAGGTGATCATTGATCAATACCTTGTCAGTGCAAAGCAGAAATGGGGAACGCGCTCCTCTCTTACCCTTTTGCTTCCGCACGCTTATGAAGGAGCAGGGCCCGAACATAGTTCGGCTCGCCTTGAGCGCTTTTTGCAGCTGGCGGCAATGGATAACATCTCTGTTGCTCTTCCCTCTACCCCCGCGCAATATTTTCATCTCTTGCGGCGCCAGATGCTCCGCAAAGAAAAGCGCCCTCTTGTGATTCTGACACCCAAAAGTCTCTTGCGCCATCCCTTGTGCACCAGCCATATCACAGCGTTGACGGAAGGAAGATTTCAACCTCTTCTCTCAGATCCTCTTGCAATCGCCTCTCCCAGGCGACTCATTCTTTGTTCAGGCAAGGTTTTCTACGATTTAATTGGTGCAAGAAAAGTGGGAAGTGATACGAGGATAGTACGCATTGAAGAGCTCTACCCCTTTCCGATCCAGGAGATAGAAAAACAGATTGCGGCCGCAGAGGGGGCCTCTTTCTTTTGGGTGCAAGAGGAGCCGGAGAATATGGGCGCCTGGCGCTGGGTAGCGCCGCAACTTGCCAAATGGGGCTCCTGGCGCTATATCGGACGCTCTGCAAATGCTACTCCCGCGACGGGATCACATCGAAAACATAAGGAAGAGCAGGCTGCTCTTGTCAAACAGGCCTTGGAGATCTAATTATGGAACTCAAAATTCCCCAGATGGGAGAATCTGTCGTCACAGTCACAATCGGTGCACTTCTTAAAACCCCAGGATCTTTTGTCTCAGCAGGGGAAGAGATTTTGGAAATGGAGACGGACAAGGTGAATCAGGTCCTTACAGCTCCTGTGAGCGGCCTTTTGGAGCTCAGTTGTAAAAGCGGCGACACCGTTCCCATTGGAGGGACGATCGGCTCGATCCAGGAGGGCAGGGCTCCTTTGCCACAGGAAACAACGCCAGCTCCAACGCCAGCTCCAACGCCAGTTAAGGAGGAGATCGCGCCGCAGCCTATCCCTGTGCCTCAAGAAATAGCGCCACCTCCCGCGCTACAGGAAATAGCGATACCTCCCGCGCCGCCTTGCAAGGAAGAGATGGCGCCAGTGCCTCCGCGTGTAAAAGAGTCTGACGAGAGACGAGAGCGGATGAGTCGCCTTCGCCTTGTGATCGCAGAGCGCCTGGTGAAGGTGAAAAATGAGACGGCGATGCTGACGACCTTCAATGAGGTCGATATGAGCGCAATCATCGCTGTGCGAGAAAAAGAACAGGAGGCGTTTGTCAAGCGCCACGGCGTAAAACTGGGGTTCATGTCCTTTTTTGTGAAGGCAAGTGTCGCTGCTCTTGCGGCCTTCCCAGAGGTGGGCGCGCGCATCGAGGGAGAAGAGATTGTCTTCCCCAATAAGGCGCATATCGGCGTTGCTGTGAGCACCGATCGGGGCTTAATGGTCCCTGTCTTGCGCAACGCAACCGATCTCTCCTTTGCTGACATCGAGAAGCAACTAAAAGAGGCTGCAGAAGCGGCGAGAAAAGGAACGCTTGCAATTGAGGCGATGCAGGGGGGGACCTTCACCATCACTAATGGAGGTGTTTTTGGCTCCCTTCTTTCTACCCCAATTCTAAACCCTCCCCAGAGCGCTATTCTTGGAATGCACGCCATTTGCAAACGCCCCATCGCTATTGAGGATAAAGTTGTGATCCGCCCTATGATGTATCTTGCCTTGAGCTACGATCATCGCATCGTCGACGGGAAGGAGGCAATCGAGTTCCTCGTTCACATCAAAAAGGATCTGGAGTCTCCGGAGAGATTGTTATTATCGATTTAACTTTCAGTGAGTTTCCCTGACCAGCCGAGCTTTTTTCTGAGCGTTGAAAAATAGTCATGGCGGTGCAGTTTCACAAGTTTGAAGGTGCGGCTTGCTCTTTTAATTGTTATGGGGACATGCGGTTTTAGAAGATAGGCGTTGAGTCCATCGGCGCGCACATCAATTTCGTCGTAGGGACTCGTGTATTCAATGGTGATTGTGCAGTCCGCAGTGAGAACAAGAGGGCGGTTGGAGATTGTGTGTGGGCAAATGGGACTGAGAACGATAGCGTCGAGAGTGGGAGAGAGGATGGGCCCCCCTGCTGCAAGAGAGTAGGCCGTGGAGCCTGTAGGAGTAGAAATGACAAGGCCATCTGCAAGGAAGGTGTTGACGTAGGTCCCATTTAGATGCACCACTAGCTCTACGAGGCTGTAGTTTTTTGCCCGGTGAAGAACGATGTCGTTGACTGCATAAAGAGGAGAGGAGATCCCTTCAGAGGTGGTCTGCAGCATGGAGCGATTTTCCACCCTATAGGCACCTGCGAGAAGCTCCTCTAAGGTTGGGAAAACATCGGCAGTGGGGATATCTGCCATAAAGCCGAGATGCCCCAAATTGATACCGAGGATAGGGGCATCAATCCAGGAAAAGTAATGAGCAATGCGAAGAAGAGTTCCATCTCCCCCCATCGCGATGAGAAGATCGATCTCTTTAGGAGGAACGGCAGAGAGAGGAAGTGCTCCAATTTCCTCAGCCTTACCTTCTTCTGCAACGATTTTTTTCCCTTTCTCGTGAAAAAAGGTTGTGATTTTTCTTGCAAGATCGAAGGAGTCTTTCTTCTTTTCGTTAGGGAAAAGAGCAATGGTCTTTAACATTTTTCGGTATGAAACTCGTCTACGATCTTTTTCGCGATCGCATCAGGGGTTAATTCCAATTCTTGCATAAGTTCCCCATTGCTGCCAAATTGCACCCAAAGATCCGGAATACCAAAGTTTAATGTTTTGATCCCTTGGATTCTTTTCCCGGCAAGAAAGTGGTTGAAGATCATCCCAAAGCCCCCGTTGAGGGCGTGTTCTTCAATCGTCACAACAAAGCGGTGTGTTAAGAGAAGTGACTCGAAAAGATCGCTGTCGAGCGGTTTGACAAAGACAGGGTCGACCACTGTTGCTTCAAGACCAAGAGCAAGAAGTTTTTCTCTCACCTGAAGCGCTGTGTGAGCCATATGCCCAAGAGGGAGCAAGAGCAGCTCTTTCCCCTGCACGAGCAGCTCGGCTTTGCCGATAGGGCGATAGGATAGGGGAAGAGGGAGTTCTTCTGTCTCCAGGTTCGGATAGCGGATGACGGTAGTGCAGTCCCAGATCAAGCTACTCTCCAGGAGTTCCTTCAGGAGATGGCCATTTCTTGGCTGGGCGATCACGAGTTTGGGCATTGCATTGAGAAAGGAGAGGTCGTAGATGCCGTGATGCGTAGAGCCATCGGGGCCAGAAATAAAGGCGCGATCGAGGGCTATTATTACGGGGAGCTCCTGCATGCAGATGTCCTGGAAGAGGTTGTCCAGAGCTCTCTGAAGAAACGTAGCGTAAATGGAGACAATGACCCTTGCTTTCTTTTGGTAGGCAAGGCCTCCTGCAAAGGTGAGAGCGTGTCCCTCGGCAATCCCCACATCAAAACAGCGCTCTTTATAGCGCGTCATGAACTCGTCAAGGCAGGAACCGCTGAGCGTGGCCGGGTTGACGCAGACGAGGTCAGGATTTTTTTCTGCCATGGAGAGCAGATGGCGGCCAAAAATTTTGGGGAACGTGGGCCTTTGCTGGGGAGAGGGGTGAATCTTGCCGCTGCAGGGATCAAAGGGTCTGACGCCATGGTAGGAGGTCGGATTGGCAATTGCTGCAGGCATCCCCTTGCCTTTTACAGTAAGGATATGCAGGAGAATCGGCCGTGAAGAGTGTTTGACGCTCTCTAGCGCGGGAAGAAGAGAAGAAAAATCGTGGCCATCGACAGGCCCCACATAGGAAAGGCCAAATTGCTCAAAGAAGAGGGCTGGATTTTCCAGGTCTTTGATATTGCCAACATTTTGCGAAATCGACATGGCATTATCATTGAGTACGATGATAAATCGCCCTCGCGTCTTGGGGATGTTATTGAGCGCTTCCAGGGTGAGTCCACAGGTGAGCGATGCGTCGCCGAGAATGGGCAGTACATGTTCTGTTCCTCCGCAGAGATCGCGACTTGCAGCAACGCCCAGAGCAAGGGAGAGGGCTGTCCCTGCGTGTCCTGCAAAGAAGTGATCATGGGCGGATTCTCTGGGATGGGAAAAGCCGCAAAGTCCTCCATATTTACGGATCTCTTCAAAGCGGTGATCGCGCCCTGTCAGTAACTTGTGAACGTAGATCTGATGGCTGACATCAAAGATGAACTTGTCCTGGGGTGAGTCAAAGATGCGGTGGAGTGCAATGGTGAGCTCAACAATCCCCAAATTGGAAGAGAGATGTCCTCCATTGATTGAGAGTACATGCAAAATGCGAGCGCGGATGTTTCGACTTAGCTCTTCCAACTCTTGTAGAGAAAAGGAGCGCAGCTCGTCTTTATCAGGAACTACCTCTACATGTGAGATCATGCAAATGGCTCTGTCCGAAAGGCCCCATCTCTTCCTTTGATGAGCTGCTCGATTCTCTGCTCAGCGCTATTCAAGCGATGGGAGCAAAGGCGCATCAACCCTTCTGCCTCTTCGAAAAGTTTGAGAGATTCTTCCAACGATACTTTCCCGCCATTCATCGCTTCAAGAATTTTTTCCAGTCTGGCAAAGGCCTGTTCAAAAGAGATAGGTTCATCCATTTTTTACATCCGTAACAGTAGCCGTCACTCTTCCATCGCATAGCTCTAGCGTAAAGGGTTGAGAGACTTTCAGATCATTGACAGAGAGGATAATCGATCTTGTGTTTTCGAAAAAGGGAATTGCATACCCTTTACGCAGCAGATTATGCGGATGCAGAGAGGTTAAATGTTCCTGTATCCAACGCAATTTTTCCCTTTTCTGCTGAATTTGTTGTTTGACTATCAAAAATGTTTGATCTCCGAGAGGGGAAAGTTTTTTTTTCCACTCTGCGAGTCGATTCATGGGTTTTAATCGCTCAAAGCTGGAACGGAAATGATCGAGTTGCTGAATGGGTTGAAAAAGAAGAGTGTAGGGTGAGCTGAAGAGGGGATGGCGGCGGATTGCTGAGAGTCTGCTCTGTTCTCTTTCCCTTTTTTCCGCAGTTCTGGCTCTTACCTGCTGCCCAGTGATAAAGACCTGTTTGAGCAGTTGCGTTTTTTCGGCGATGACCATTTCTGCTGCGGCAGAGGGGGTGGGAGCTCTCACGTCTGCAACCCAATCGGCAATTGTAACGTCGGTTTCATGGCCTACAGCAGAGATGATGGGAATTTTTGATCCGAAGATTGCAGCTGCAACTTTCTCCTCATTAAAGGCCCAGAGGTCTTCGATGCTGCCTCCGCCGCGGCCCACGATGAGTACATCGACCCCGCCCCATGCATTGAATTCTTCTATCCCTTGAGCGATCTCTTCTGCGGCACCTTCTCCCTGCACCTTCACGGGGCGAAGAACGAGCTGAAATCCGGCAAAGCGCCTGCCAAGTACCTGGATAATATCTTGAATGACAGCTCCTGTGGGGCTCGTCACTACACCGATACGGCGGGGAAGACGGGGAATGGCCCTTTTCCTTTCTGCAGCGAACCAGCCGCGACTCTGCAAGAGCTCTTTTAGTTTCTGAAAGCGCAGCAGCAGTTCTCCAACACCTGCAAACTGCAATTCGCGAACGATCATCTGGTACTGGCCTCTTGGTGGATAGAGGCTGAGTTCTCCTGTCGCGATGACCTGGTCGCCTTCTTTGGGTTGTCTTGTAAGCCCTGTGCTGTTGCCGCGAAAAAGAACTGCAGAGAGTTGCGCGGTGCTGTCCTTTAATGTGAAATAGAGGTGCCCTGAGGATTGCAATTTGCAATTGCTGATCTCTCCCTTTACTGCAAGAGAGCGAAATTGCGGTTCAAGGAGATTTTTAATCGCAAAGGTGAGTTCAGCAACCGTGAGAATCTTCATGTAATTTGGTAATTATGGGGATTGCGGCCACCAGGATTTGAACTTGGGACCTCGACATTATCAGTGTCGCGCTCTAACCAACTGAGCTATGACCGCGTGGATGGAGGCTAGGAGACTCGAACTCCTGACCCTCTGAATGCAAATCAGATGCTCTACCAACTGAGCTAAACCCCCGGGACTACAGAACCAAGAGACAAAGAGGTCTCCATGATAGAGCGAATGCCTATTTTTCCGCAAATATGTTCAAAGAAGAAACTACTGTCTCGTGGAGTGTAGTTGAGGAGGAGATCTCCTGTTCTGTGCGAACGGTATAGAGATAGTGAGGCGTGCGGAAAAGATCTTCACACACCCATTTCTGATTGTCGAGATAGGCAAGATGCGCCTTTTCCGTATCTCCCGTTGCTTCTACGAAAAAGGGAGTGGTTCCGATTCGACTCTTGGCTTTTGTGAGAAGGTTTTCGACAGATGTCACTATACTGTCGCACTTTTCTATGGAAATGTGAATCTGCGCCCCATCTCCCCTGGCAGAAATGTTCACTCCGGAAGAAGTGTAGTGATAGATGGGATCCTGAGGCAGTCGTATCCAAAATTTTTCTTTATCCAGAGTAAGGGAAAAAAGAACCCAACCCTCTTCTTCCTCAACGGGAGCTTGCGACTCTTCTCTTTCTAAAGTCACCCAGCCATCAGCATCGGGGAGAGAGGGGTCATTGCTTGATACGGGGGAAATCAGGGCTGTCAGAAAAAGAACAAATCCGAGCATCTCGTAGAAGAGTATACAGGGAAATTAGGAATAAGTCTTTAGTATTTAAATATTTAGTTTGCTGTTAAAACCTCACTTCGAGTTTTGCATCCAGAGCATTTTGATTGAAGAGGCGTGACTCAACGGCAAGAGAAATTTTCTCTCCACTGACGAAAGTAGCGCCAAGGGCCATGCCGAAGTGGCGCTGGGACTCTTCGGTATTGAGGAGGGCGTCTCCAAGAAAATCATCCTGGGGTATGCGCACAAGAATCTTTGTGGGATGAGGCGTCAGTTTGGCTGTGAGATAGGTGCCGTAGATGTAGGGGGAGAGGGGTTTAGTGAGAAAAGAGAGCCCTACTGCAACCTGTGTTTCGGTGTAGCTGAGCTCGGTATCGCCTACCGGGACGTAGGCAAGACCTTCTTCAAGAAAGTAGCGGGGTGTTTGGTCTGTGCTGAAATATTTTACATCGACGCTGCCGAAGATATTGTGCGTCCGTAAAAAAAGCCACTTGCCTCCTCCTCCCCAGCAGGGCGCTGTTGAGGTAAAGGTCTGCTCATTGACTTGCAGCTTTGAGCCTCCGCCAATGCCATAGAGATCGAGGCGATTTTTGCAATTGAGTGTGAGAATGCCAGCGCTTGTGCCCAGTCTTGCAAAGCTGCTTCTCTCTGAATTTCCCTCTACGGTAAACTTTTCTACAAGTCGCTGGTAGTAGATATAATCTTCGAAAAACGCAAGGCGCAAGGTACACCAGGCTGCAGGAGAGGTGAAAATTCCTTCGGTTTCCAGGGCGGGTTCTGCAGGATTGCCGACTAACATAGCGCTCAGGCCAAGAGGAAAAACAAAACTCAAAAGGGATGAAAGACGGGGGTTCACATTGTCATTCTAGTTTTTGAGAAGAAATATCGCAAATATACCGAAAAACCCTGGGAAGATAGATCCGACGATCAATTTTTGGCGCTTTCATGCGCTTCAAGATCAATTTTCTCCTGTTTTTTTGGTATGCGCAAGGAGGTGCCAATTGAAGCGAAAATAATAGATCCGATTGCGGCCCATTGAAAAAGGGACAACTGCTCGTCAAGGAGAAAGAGGCCAAAGAGGGCTGCGACAACCGGTTCCAGACTCATGAGAATGCCAAAGGTAGTAAGAGAGAGCGATTTCATGACAAAGGTTTCCAGAAAGCAGGGTAAGGCACTGGAGCAAACTCCTATGGCAGCGCCGGAGAGAAGGTTAGAGGGGATGACAAGGTTTTCCTTTTCTCCGGTAAGCAGAAAGAAGGGAAAGATGATGAGAGACGCAATGGTTACTCCAAGCGGGACAAGTTGACTTGTAGAGATGCTGGTTCTCGCTCTTTTACCAAAGATAATGTAAAGGGCCCAAAAGAGAGCAGAGGCCAGAGCATAGAGTATGCCAATGGGGTCGAGGCTCTCCTGATCTGTTTTAATGGGGAGAAGAAATAGAAGGCCCAGAAGAGCCAGTAGAATCCAGAGAAGATCGATTTTTTTTCGAAGAGAGGAGATAGCTACGGCAAGTGGCCCGATGAACTCGATGGCGACAGCAATGCCCAGAGGTAGCCTTTGCATGGCAAGATAACAGAGCATATTCATAGAGCCAAGCGACAGGCCATAGAGTGCGACCATCGGCAAATTCGCAAGCGTGAGTCTCTTTTTCCAGGGGCGGAAAAGGAGGAGTAGAGTAAGTGCTGCAAAAAAGAGACGTAAAAAGGCAGCGCTGATAACGCCCACGGCTGGAAAGAGCTGCTTTGCAAATGCTGCTCCGGACTGAATCGAAACCATGGTGATGAGGAGGAGCGGGACAAGTGTGAAAAGGTGGGACATTTTTTTAGGCGTCCATAGTACCAGAAAAAGGGAAATTGTTGTAGCATTTTGGGATGCTTTCCCGTGAAATTCGTAGAGCTTTTCTTGCTTACTTCAAAGGACATGGCCATGCGCATGTTCCCTCATCCCCTGTAGTTCCCTACGAAGACCCAACACTTCTTTTTGCCAACGCAGGGATGAATCAGTTTAAAGATATTTTTCTTGGGAAAACCAGGAGAGAATATCAACGCGCTGTTACGACGCAAAAATGTATTCGCGTCGGAGGAAAACATAATGATCTTGAAAATGTAGGACATACGAGTCGTCACCTCACCTTTTTCGAGATGCTCGGTAACTTTTCTTTTGGAGACTATTTCAAGAAAGAGGCGATTGCCTTTGCCTGGGATGTGGCGACGCATGTCTTTGCATTTGCTCCAGAAAAAATTTGGGTCTCCGTTTACGAAGAGGATGATGAGGCTTTTGCCCTATGGGAACACTATCTTCCCTCCAAGCGGATTGTGCGCCTTGGGGAGAAAGACAATTTTTGGACCATGGGAGAGACGGGGCCCTGCGGTCCCTGTTCGGAGCTCCTCTATGATCGCGGAGACGGGTATGGTCCCTATCCCACGCCGAAAGAGGACCCCTTTGGAGAGCGCTATCTGGAATTTTGGAACCTCGTCTTCATGCAGTTTGATCGCACAGCAGATGGGAAGAAAACGCCTCTTCCCAAGCCCTCCATCGATACGGGAGCGGGCCTGGAGAGAGTGGTTTCTCTGCGGATGGGTGTGGAAAATGTCTTTGAGACCGATGTTTTGCGCGCTCTGATTTCCGAGGTGGAGCGCTTGAGTGGAACTGCCTATCGAAAGGGCGATCCGAGAAGAGCGCCTCCCTTCCACGTGATCGCAGACCATCTGCGCAGTCTTGCCTTTGCAGTTGCAGATGGCGCGCAGCCAAGCAATATAGAGCGCGGCTATGTACTGCGCAAACTGGTGCGTCGGGCAGTGCGTTATGGAAGAGAACTTGGTTTGCAAAAACCCTTTCTCGCAGATCTTTTGCCCTGTCTTGTCCGGGAGATGGGGGAGGATTTCCCCGAGATTAAAGAAGCAGAGAGCCGTATTGGAGAACTCCTGACGTTGGAAGAGGAGTCCTTCTGTCAGACACTTCTTCGCGGAGGTAATCTCCTGCAATCAATCGTAGACGAGGCATCGAAGACAAAGCGGCGCATTGACGGACAGGAGGCTTTTCGGCTCAAAGATACTTATGGGTTTCCTTTGGAAGAGGTTCTTTTGATCGCCAAAGATGCAGGACTGGAAGTCGATCTTGCCTCCTATGAGGTGTTGGAGAAGGAGGCAAAAGAGAAATCGCGACGTGCTCGAAAGGGCGAGGAGCTCCATTTTGCTCCCAACTTTTTTAGTGATTTTCGTGCTGTGCATCCTCCCTGCCATTTTGAGGGATATGAGAAGAGAGAGGGCAAGGCTCGTGTAACAGGGTTGATCTGTGAAAACTCTTTTACCGATCTCCTTACTGAAGGAATGGAGGGGATTGTGGTTCTTGACCGCACACCCTTCTATGCAGAGATGGGTGGACAAGTAGGAGACTGCGGAGTGATCTCAGTGCAGGGAAGCCTTTTCCGCGTGCGCGATACAAAGGCGCCTTTCCCCGGTGTGATCGTGCATATCGGTACTTTGGAAGCAGGGGAGCTCAGAAAGGGTGAACTGGTCGATGTTGTTGTAGATGTGGAAAGACGAGAGGAGATCGAGGCTCATCATACGGCGACACACCTTCTCCATTTGGCGCTGCAGCAGGTGCTGGGACCTCAGATTCGTCAGGCGGGATCACTTGTCGATGCCGAACATCTGCGCTTTGACTTTACATACCACAAGGCGATCTCTGCGGAGGAACTGCAGGAGATCGAAGAGAGAGTGAATGCGGAAATTCGCGCAAATCATCCTGTGAAGACCTACGAACTCAGCTATGAAGAAGCGCAAAAGAGGACTGATATTAAACAGTTCTTTGGCGAGAAGTATGGAGAGCGCGTTCGCGTTGTCGATGCTGGCATTTCAAAAGAGCTCTGTGGAGGCACGCATGTGCGCGAAACGGGAAGGCTCGGGTTCTGCAAGGTGGTAAAAGAGGGGAGTATTGCCGCTGGCGTGCGCAGGATCGAGGCTGTGGCTGGAGTTGAAGCGGAAAAGCTAGTGCAGAAGAAGGAGGAGCAGCTCGGCAGACTGGCAGCTCTTTGTGGGGTTTCTCCTGCACTTCTTGTGACTCATGTGGAGACGCTTTTAGAGCAGCAAAAGTCTTTGGAAAAACTTTGTAAGGCATACCGCAAGAAGGAACTTCAGGAACTTGCGGCGATCTGTTCTGACAAGAGGAGAAAGGTAGGGGGAACCGCTCTGATTGCAGAGGTGGTCTCTCTCACTTCCCCTGAGCTTCCCTCATTTGCAGAGGGGCTGCTGGCAAAACTTGGCTCTGGCGTTGTTGCGATTGGATTGCAGGAAGAGGGGCGCTGCCAGCTGCTTGTCGCAGTGAGTTCTGATCTTGTTCAAAAGATTACAGCGCCCCTTTTAATCAGGGAAGCAGCGCCTCTTATTGGTGGCGGCGGTGGGGGGAAGCCGCATCTTGCTCAGGCAGGGGGTAAAAATCCTCAGGGACTTCCCCAGGCATTGGAGCAAATTGCTCTTCGACTCCAAAATCTATGACGTTGCCCTCCTTTCAGACCGGTTCCTTTCTTTTTGAGAGGCTATGGGAGTCGCCCAAGGCGCATCTTGCTGCACACATCGTAAAAGAGACAAAGAGGTCACTTCTCCTTGTCACCGGTGGCGTACGGGAAGATCGCCTTTATACTGATCTTTCCTATTTTTCGTCCGATTCTCTTCTGGAATTTCCTGCCTGGGAAACTCTTCCAGGCGAGGAAATTGCGCCTAGTCTCGATATTTTGGGGAAGCGCTTTGAGGCTCTGCAGGAACTTCTTTCCAGAAAAAAACCGGTGATTCTCCTTGCTCCTCTCTCAGCTCTTTTGCAAAGAGTGCTCTCCCCTGAGGAACTTGCCCCTCTTTTGAGTTTCTGGAAGGTAGGAGATTGCATCCCCTTTTCCGAATTGCCCGAACGCCTTGAGAAGTTGGGCTATCGAAGAGCAAGTGTTGTCGTCGATAAGGGGGAGTTTGCTCTCCGCAGGGGAATTCTCGATCTTTTCCCTATTGCTTCGCCGGCCCCTCTTCGACTGGAATTTGTCGATGAGGAGATTGAGAGCATGCGCTCTTTTGATCCGACAAGCCAGAAAACTACGGGGCGGGTTGAGGAGTTCTTCCTCTCTCCTGCCCAAGAGCTGGAGCTTCTGAAAAAAGCAAAACGACTCACTTCCATTGTGGAATACATGGGAAAAGAGCCCCTGCTCTTTTGGGATGACCTCCTGCGCATTGAGGAGGATTTTGTCTCTCTTAAAAGTATGCCGGGAGCGCGCTCTGCCCTCTTTTCTTCTCCTGAGGAATTTTTAGAGCGCTACCGCGCTCTGCAACAGGTTTTTTGCGCAGAGCAAAGCATCGAAGAGCTGGGAGAGACGTCTGCCGATCGCTTTTCATGGCTTGGACGCGATTTTAGCGCAAAGCGCGTCCTTCACGCGTACCGCCCCGTGCAGCCTCTAGAGTCACTACTTACCCGAAAAGAGGCGGATTTCCTCTTTCTGAGCGCGCATGAAAGTGAGGAGGAGGAGATGAGAGGTAAGTTGCCCCTCATCCCGGAAAAGGCGCGTTTTGAAAAAGGCCTCCTTACCTCCGGCTTTTTTCTCGAAGATCGCTCCTGGGCGGTTATTCCTCATGCAGAGGTCACAGGGAGAGAACCCCTTCGACGTCAGAGATGGCGTACAGCGTCCCATACGCAGATGTCCCATTTTCATCTGCTTACTCCAGGAGAGCCTGTTGTCCATTTCCACAGTGGCATCGGGCGTTATCTTGGTCTTGAAAAACGCAGCGATCACCTCGGCAAGGAGAGTGAGTTTCTGCTCATCGAATATGCAGAGAATAGTAAGCTCTATGTTCCTATTTCCCAAGCGCATCTGATTTCGCGCTACATCGGTGTCAAAGAAGAGACTCCGACACTCAGTCAACTCGGCTCAAAGCGATGGCAAACGACGCGTCAAAATGCGCAGCAGGAGATTATCGGCTACGCGAAAGATCTTCTTCAAATTTATGCTGTGCGTAAGGCAAGGGGTGGCTTTACCTATCCTCTTGACGGCTCTCTTATGCAGCAATTTGAGATGGATTTTCCCTATGTTGCAACTGATGATCAGAAACTTGCGATTTCTGATGTGAAGGGGGATATGTGCTCTGCCAAGGCGATGGATCGGTTGCTTTGCGGGGATGTGGGCTATGGCAAAACGGAAGTTGCCATGCGTGCTGCCTTTAAAGCAGTTGTCGATGGCAAAAAGCAGGTTGCTCTTCTTGTTCCCACGACGGTACTTGCGATGCAGCACTATGAGACGTTTCGCGCACGCATGGCGCCTTTTCCTGTGCGCGTTGCACTTCTTTCCCGTTTTCAATCGCCTAAAGAGGCAAAAAAGGTCATTGAAGATCTTTTGCTTGGAGAGATTGATATCTTGATTGGGACGCATCGTCTGCTCTCCAAGGATTTGGAGTTTGCGGATCTGGGCCTTCTCATTATCGATGAGGAGCAGCGCTTTGGGGTTCGCGCTAAGGAGAAGTTAAAAAAGCTCAAAGAGGGTGTCGACTGCCTGACTCTTTCTGCAACGCCGATTCCGCGCACGCTCTACCTTTCGATCGTCCATGCGCGCGATCTTTCAGTGATCAACACTCCGCCGCAGGATCGACTGCCGGTCAAGACGATTTTAGCAGAAGAGGAGGCTCAGCTCATTCAGAGCGGGCTTCTTCGCGAATTTGCGCGTGGAGGACAGGCCTTTTTTATCCACAATCGAGTGGAGACGATCTATAAAAAGAAAGAGCAGCTGCTTGAACTTGTGCCGCATGCGCAGATTGGGGTGGTACATGGGCAGATGGATCCCGATGCGATTGAGGAGATTTTTCATGAGTTCAAGGAAGGGAAACTGAATCTTCTTCTTGCAACGACGATTGTGGAGAATGGCGTCGATATTCCCAACGCGAACACGATCATCGTCGATCAGGCGCATGCCTATGGTCTTGCCGATCTTTATCAGTTAAAGGGACGCGTAGGGCGATGGAACAGACCCGCCTACGCATATCTGCTTGTCCCGCCGCGAAGAAGCCTGTCCGAGATTGCGCACAAACGTCTGAACGCTCTTGTAGAGGCGCAAGGATTTGGAGGGGGGATGAAGATCGCGATGTGTGACCTGGAGATCCGAGGGGCGGGCAATCTTCTCGGCGTGCAGCAATCGGGGCAGATCTCTACAGTGGGCTTTCACCTCTACTGTAAACTCCTGAAAAAGGCAGTTGACGCGCTCAAAGGAGAACGGCCCATCTCCTTCCACGAGACGAAAATCGAGTGGCCCTTTGATGCTCAGTTTCCCGAGAGCTATATCCCAGAATTTTCTTTGCGCATTGAGCTCTATCATCGCCTGGGAGAGGCCTCCTCTTCAGAAGAGCTCAGCGCTATTCTTGAAGAGGTAAAGGATCGCTTTGGCGAATTTCCCTCTTCCGTTCTTTGGCTCTACCACATGCATCGCATCCGTCTTTTTGCTACAACGCACCAGTTTAGTGCGTTGAAATTTGATAAAACGATGCTCATTGCAGAAAAGCAGAAGGGCAAAGAGACCGAGAAGCGCTCGATCCCCTTGCCCAAGGGAACTCTTACTCCGGAAGTATTAGAGAACTATGTTATCCAGGCGCTGCGCCATTTTTAGGTGTAGCACTTAACCCCATTACGTGGAGACCATTGTCAACAAAGAGCACTTCGCCTGTGATCGCGGAGGCAAGCGGGGAGAGGAGGAAGGCGGCTGCTTTTGCCACTTCTTCGCCGTCCAGCTCTTTTGCAAGAGGGGCATTTGCAAGAGAGTAGTCAATCATATGATCGATCATGCCGATTGCTTTTGCAGCGCGGCTGCGGTAGGGGCCTGCTGAGATAGCATTCACGCGCAGGGCCCATTTGCGTCCTGCTTCCCAAGCCAAAGTCCTTGTGTCGCTCTCCAGGGCGGCTTTTGCGGAGCTCATACCACCGCCATAGCCTGGGATGACGCGCTCTGATGCGATATAGCTGAGGGTGAGAGCTGATCCCCCTGCGTTCATGATCGGTCCGAAATGAGAGAGCAGGCTAATGAAGGAGTAGCTGGAGGAGCTGAGGGCTGAGAGATAGCCTTTGCGCGATGTTTCCAAAAGGGGTTTTGTCACTTCGGGAGCATTGGCTAGGCTGTGAACGAGGATATCGATCTTCCCAAAATCTTTTTCCACCTCTTTTACCACATCTGCAACGGCATATTGGGAGAGTTCGGCATAGCGCTTGTTTGTTCGAACCTCTTCAGGCACATCGCTCATCTGATCGAAAAGAGCATCGATGGGGTAGATCTTGAGAAATTGCAGCATCCCGCCGTTGGAGAGCTTGCGCGACTCATCGAACTTGCCATTTGCAAGTGAGGTAGTAAAAATTTTCAGAACAGGGGCCCAGGTTCCGACCAGAATTTCTGCTCCCGCTTCTGCAAGCGCTTTGGCAATTGCCCATCCAAAGCCATGGTCATCGCCGATCCCTGCAATAAAAGCTTTTTTTCCTCGTAGATCAATCTGGAGCATAGGTCCCTCGTTTTTTTTGAGGACCACTATACAAGAAGAGGTCTTTGTGGTGAAATATCCTCTCAAGAATTAAGGAATTTTATGCGTCAAAATCAACTCTCCGTGCATTCAGAAAACATCCTGCCCATCATCAAAAAATGGCTATATAGTGAAAGGGATATTTTCCTGCGCGAGCTTGTCTCCAATGCCACGGATGCTCTCACAAAGGTGCGTCTTTTAGAGCCTGAGAAGGGATCCTTTGTCATTGAGCTCCTACTGGATAAAGAAGCAAAGACGCTTTCGATCATCGACTCCGGTATTGGGATGACCGAAGAAGAAGTTGAAAAATATATTGCCCAGATCGCCTTTTCCGGAGCAGAAGAGTTCGCTGCCAAGTACCAAAAAGGCGCAGAGCCGATCATTGGTCACTTTGGCCTTGGCTTCTACTCTTCCTACATGGTGGCAAAAAAGGTAGAGATCGACACCCTCTCCTATCTTCCGGGAAGCACTCCTGTCTTTTGGAGTTGCGATGGGGGAGCTAGCTATACGATTGGAGCGGGGACGAGAAAAGAGCGCGGCACCAGGATTACGCTGCACTTGAACGAAGAGAGTCTGGACTACCTCGAAGAGCACAAGCTCCGCTCTCTTCTTGATCGCTATTGCAAGTTCATGCCATTCCCTATCTCTTTCCAGGGAAAATCGATTGAGAATCGCGAGCCCCTCTGGTTAAAAAGCCCAGCAGAGTGCACGGAGAAAGAGTATCTGGAATGCTATCGCAGTCTTTTTCCTCTGGAGCCTGATCCTCTTTTTTGGGTGCATCTCAATATCGACTACCCCTTTCACCTGAAGGGAATTCTCTTTTTTCCCAAGGAAAAACGCCGCTTTGATGGAGAAGAGGGAGCGATTAAACTTTTCTGCAATAAGGTTTTTGTGTCGGATAACTGTAAAGAAATTCTGCCCGACTACCTGATGGTACTTCGCGGCGCTATCGACAGCTCCGACTTGCCTCTCAATGTATCTCGCTCCTATCTTCAAGTGGATCAGAGCGTTAAACAGCTCAGCACGCACATTGTGAAGAAGGTCACCGATCGGCTTGTTCAACTGCTCAAAACAGAGCGTGAGAGCTACATCGGGAATTGGCCGGAGATAGAGCTTTTTGTCAAATTGGGGATTTTGCAGGATCCCAAGTTTTATGAGAGGGCAAAAGAGCTTCTTCTTTGGAAGAGCAGTGATGAGATCTGGACGACAGTAGAGGACTATCTGGAAAGAGCCAAGGAAAAGAAGGTTTTTTATAGTTCCAGAGAGGAGAAGACGCCTCTTTTCCAGGTATATAAAGAGAAAAAATTGGAAATTCTCTTTGCGGCATCCGGCATTGATATCGCTCTGATCCAGTTCTTAGAGAGCAAACTTTCTGTTCCGTTTCAAAGGATTGATGGGGTTTGTCACGAGGGGCTGCTCGATGCTACTCGTGAAAAGACGCTTCTTGATGAGAGTGGACGCACGCAAGCTGCAAAGATTGCAGACTTCATTCGCGCAAGTCTTGATCAGAAGGAGCTGGAGATCGAAGCTAAAAGTTTGGCCTCTGATACCCTGCCTGCCATTTTGGTTGTGAGTGAGCAAGAGAGACGTCTGCGCGATTATCTTGCACTAACGCAAGGAAAAGAAGCGCAAAAAAATGTGCAGCCGAAACGAAGCTTCATTGTTAACACGAATCATACTTTGGTTCAGGCAATTGAGCGGCTTTCCACTAAGGATCCGGACCTCGCAGGAAGCCTTGCAAAAAGTCTTTACCACCTCTCCTCAATGAGTCAGCGAGAGACGCAGGGAGTGGAAGACTTTGAAGAGGGGATTGCACAGCAGACAGCGATCCTTGAGAAACTGGTTTCCCGATTATGTAGCTAGTGCTCTGTCAACATTAATTTTAGGGATTGGGCCTTTAGAATTAATAATGGGTTTTAAATCAGCATAAGGGATTAGTAATGTATACTCAAACAAGATGAAGAGTTGACAACTGGCCTTTGGTCTCAGGAAGAAAACATGATGGGAAGGATGTGCATGATACGCATGATAAGTTTATCATGCGTATCATGCACATCCTTCCCATCATGTTTTCTTC
>JAGWKO010000062.1 GCA_028873295.1 Verrucomicrobiota bacterium | reverse complement strand
AGAAGGATGTGCATGATACGCATGATAAATTTATCATGCGTATCATGCACATCCTTCTCATCATGTTTTCGTTCTGAGATCAAAGGCCAGTTGTCAACTCTTGAACCATTTTCGGTATACTTTCTGATCGAGAAGCAAAATGGTGCCTTTCATGTACCAAAAAATTGCCTTGTAGACTAGAGTAAAAACATGGCCCATCCTCTTGTTTCTTTCAGAAAAGCCAGGCTTTGGAGCAGAGTGCTCTTTCTTTTAGGACTAATCGTTGTCTCATGGACAGGAAGTTGGTGGCCCGGATTCCTACTCATCACGGGATTCCCTGTGGCCCTGCAACAATATCTTGTTGGGAAAACCTACGACGCCTGGATGACCCTCTTTGTTTTTCTGGGGGCCTTCATCACAGTAACGTTTGACATCCAGTGGAAGGTTGTTCTCCCCGTGCTTTTTGGCCTCGGGGCTGTCTATATACTCATCCGTGAAATCTTTGCCTCCGATCCCATCACCGAAGAGGAAAAAGAAGAAGACAGGGAACAAGAGATCGAAGAGAAGCATTGAGAAAAAAGCCCAAACCTTCTAGATGGAGGGTATGGGCAAGATGATACTGATTATCTTGGGGATGGGATTTCTCACCTCTTGTATGAGATCCGCAGACCGGGCCACGCTCTTTGACACCGCATACCAAATCAATGAAGAAAGACAGGAAGAGATTATTCCCTCTCTCAAGACTCGAGATCGTTGGTGATGATTCTGCTCTGTGCAGGACCAGTTACTCTGGAATCTGAAGAGAATACTTCCTGACCTGCTTGCAAAAGGCCTACAATCAACTTCTGCAATGTCTTTTGATCGGCAAGGTGAAAGCTCTCTTTAATTAAATGGTCTGTTTCACCGCACGCAATCTTTTCTACCTGAGAAGAAACCTGCTTTTTAAAGTTTGCTGCCAGGAAAAGGAGTGTTAGCACCAGAAACTCGGTTCCTATACCTACCGGATGGCCCATTCGACCCCGTATTGCATCTCCTTCGATAACACAAAAGAGGGAAAGCAAGAGACAGATGAAGTGCGGCATCAAACGCTCTGAAGATCTGTCATATGTCCGCACAGCTGTAAAAAGTGCATCTTCCCAGAGCATGGTCAATAAAAGCTGGCCTGCTATGACCCCACTACCAAGGGATACCAGGCGAGTCATTACAGCATTATTGAACAATGGCTCAATACTACACAGCCCTGCCAGGGTAGAACTCGCAATTCCAACAGCCATGACCCTGGCGAGGATCTCCCCGTTTTCTCTTTCATTGATTGGAACAATCGCCCTCTGAATTAATGGTGAACGGCTTCGCATTTCAGGACAAGGCACCGGGATATTTTGCTGTGTAGCGCGTTGCATTACCCTGTAGACAACAAAGCTCCAAGCAGAGAGCCAGTATACCTGTGGCACTTTAGCGGAATATGCCACAACCTGTTGCGGCACAGTCCACCCAACTGTCTGTAGCATCGCAATAGAGAAGCTGGCCACTTTAGTAACCATACTCTTAGTAACCATACTATTAAGAACGGAGGATGCCACAATAGTAGAAATGACCGCTCCAGGAACCATGATCTCAGAATCGGAGAGCACCTCAATAGCATCAGCCGCTCCAGGAATCATAATCTTAAGATCGGAGAGCACCTCAGTAGCAGAATTGGCCACTCTGGAAACCATGACCTTAGGATCGGGGAGTGCCGCAAAGAGAGAAGTGACATCAGCCATCACGACCGCAACTACTCTCTCTATTTTTTCTTTCTCCGCCTGAACCATAACCTCGCGATTTACCGCAACTGGAGTGATGGGAGTTATCGATCTACTAGTTAATGGTATCGAACTTCTTGTTACAGGAAGAGGCGCAGGGCTCTCTGTTTCGCGAAGATACTCTGGAATCTGTTGCCCCGTCGCGCGTTTCACTATTTGTAAGATCGTCTTTTTAATCTCACCCGTCTCTTTGTCATACTCTGTTACTCGTTGCTGAGCTCCTTCCCTTAAGTTTTCAGGTTCCAACAGGGGATCTGCCAAAAGATTCAGGATGCTATTGACTATATTTGTCGTATTCTCTTCATTTTCAAGATAAAGAATGACAGTATGAAAAAGAGAAAGAATCTCTTTCTCTATCTTGTCGTAATAAAGATGATTTTCAAAAGTGTTCCGCGCAGCAGAAAGTTTCTGTTTTGCCTCCGCAGGAGAACTGGTTCCGGCAGTGTGAATTGCCAGCATCAGATTATGAATCAGCTCGCGAAGGCGATCCTCATCTCCGATCGCACAGGTAGCAGCACCCTCCTCCGAAGCATTTTGCGTAGGAGCGCTCATCAGGCTCTCTCCAAACATCTGCAATTGCGCTCTAATCGACTTCATGCTCGCGAGTTGAAAAGGGGTTATGAACATGGAATTTTGAAATTGTTCAGTAAAAAGAGCTCCCTCAAGAATGAAAGGAAGAAGCTTTTCTCCCACGAGTCCGTGTACAATAGATTCATTGATTTTGTTATCAATCCAGGACCCAATCCAAGAACCAAACCAAGAACTAAATCCATAGTTCACCTTGGGAAGCAGTTTTTGCAATACCCCCGCACTGAAATCATTGCAAAATTTCTTCTTTGCCTCTGCGGTCGAGGGAAGATTTGTATTTTTGGCAAAACTCTCCTCGCGATACTGATCCAGCGCTTTGGCCTCTCCATTTGCAAAATGCTCCGTTGCTGCATTGTGGGCAGCAAAAAAGTCATTAAAGTTGTGTACTATTTTGGAAATCAGCTGCTCCCTCGTGGTTGGATCGCGCAAAGAGAGGTGCAACTGTTCCACAGACTTGTGAATAGCCGATTTAACAGCCTTTTGCATCACAAACGTCTTCCAGAAAATAAGATAGACTGCACCCGCCTTGATCTGCCCCCATAAAGTTAATGGGGCGGCTTGAGAAGCATTCAATGGAAAAAGAAAACTCGCCGTAAAAAGCTGCCAGAGCGACCGACCATCCTTGGAACCATTCATAGGAACGGCTATATTGGTCAGCCCCTTTAAATAGTTACCAACAGTATCATCGACCTTGATTCCAGCAGACCAACAAAGCAGATGTAGCATCGCGAGATGAGAAACCCTCTCATGTAAAAGGTTTGCCAATCTCTTCTGCTCTTTTTTCTGCTCCTCCTTCTGCTGAACAGGCAGAAGGGGAACCGGAGAATTCATTCCTGAACGGTTAATATTCATCTTTAACAGCAATAGTTTATGGTATTATGAAAATACAATCAATGGAAAGATAGATTTTCTTTACAAAAAATTAATTATCAAAAGAAACCAGGCTTGCAAATTGCTGATAAACGGATTCGATAGTAAAATTTTGCATACAGGCACCTGTAGGACAACTGCGCAGGCGGGGACATTGTTTAAAGAAAGTAACGCCATAGGGGCATTTGCCTTGAAGAGGGCGATGATGCGCTCCGGTGGGGCAGAAAAGAGAGGCTTGCGTGGGGCCAAAAAGAGAAAGTGTGGGGGTGGAGGTGGTAGCAGAGAGGTGAAGCGCGATTGAGTCAACACCAATCAGAAGATCGACAGAGCTCATAAGGAGCTGTAGCGCCGGGAGTGAGAACTTTTCAAGAAGAAGGGCCCGCTCCCCGTGCATTTGCGCAAGCAGCTGGCACTCCTCTCTTTCAACAGAAGACCCCCAGGCAAAGAGAAAAAAGGGGTCAAATGAATTTTTAATTCGCAAGAGAAGTTGCGAGAGAAGCTCTGAGGGGAAGCGTTTATTTTTCCAATGTGACCCTGGGCAGATGAGAATTTTTTTCTTTCCCTTGGGAAGAGAGTCAAGAAGAGTATTTACCCGCTCTTTCTCTGCAGTAGAGAGTCTCAAAGTAAGAGATTCTTGAGAAACAGGCGTGGCGCCTGTTGCCTTGCAAATTAGGTCGAGATAGAAGGAGCGGATATTTTGATTTCTGGAGACAGAAAAGCGGCGTCGCGTCGCAAGAAGATTGGGCCACTCTCTAACGGAGGAAAAACCATATCCGATTTTTTCCTTTGCTCGAGCAAGAAGAGTGACAAAGCCCGATTTGGAATTGCCCTGCAGATCAAAGAGAAGGTCATAGGAAGTCGCTCGAAGCAAAGAAAGGGATGAAAGAGAGGGTGAAAGCGGAATTGCAGAGTGGACAAGGGGATGTGCTGCAACAAGCTCTTGCAGAGAGTGCGAAACAGCCCAGTCGATCTTTGCTCCAGGAAAGAAGCGATGCAGAGTGGGCAACACAGGGAAAGCCTGAACGATATCGCCCAGAGAGGAGAGTTTAACAATCAGAATACGAGTCATCAGAGGAGGGTTAAATCTGCTGGAAGAGGTGCCTGAACGGAAAAGGAGGGGGTCTTAATCGCCTCTGCATGTAAAAGAGGCCTTCTTGCAGAGCGGCGTGTTACAAACTTTTTTGCATACTGGCGATCGATCACGATCGGATGCCCCATCTCCGCCAAATGCACGCGCAACTGATGTGTTCTACCCGTAATCGGCTTACAGCGCACAAGAGAAGAGTCATGTCCCAACTGTACAAGTTCCCACCCTGTGATTGCCTCAAGTCCCGACTCCCCTGATCCCCAGATCGTCTGCCCGGCAAAAAATCCCTTCCTCTGCAAAAAGGTACGAATCTCTCCCCCCTTCTTTGCAGGTTTGCCGTCGACAATGGCGAGGTATGATTTATGGATTTCTCTCTCTGCAAAGAGGCGGAACCACTTGGCAAGCGCCTTTTTTCCCTTTGCGATGCCAAGAACTCCTGTTGTCTCGCGATCCAATCTGTGGATGAGCCAAAAGTCCTCTCCAAACTGCTCTCGGCACTCTTTCTCGCCGCAAACCCATCCCGCCGGCTTGTTCACCCACTTCGTCTCTTCATCTTCGTAAAGAAGCTCCCAAGAAAGGCGCTGGGGTGCACAAAGAGTCTGCCATCCGGAGACAAGCTCCACCAGGTCGCCCCTCTCCACTCGAGTCGAAGCAAAGCGCTCCACCTGTCCATTGACTCTGCAGCCATTGGACTCCAGAACGCGGCGAAGCGCTTTGCCAGAATAGCTCTCTCCCAACGTCTCCTGTAAAAAGGAGATAAGTCTCTGGGAAGAGCGAACCTCAACGCACTGCTTCATTTGGCCATGAGGAAGTTAACAAGAAGCCGAAGCCCCCAGCCGGTAGCTCGCGCAGGGTAGTAGTTGCATGCCTTTGCAAGGTACGCAACTCCTGCGATATCGAGGTGCGCCCAAGGGACAGAGCCTACAAATTCCTGCAAAAAGAGAGCGCATTTCATCGATCCCGCCCCTTTGCCTCCGCCTACGTTGGTCAAATCGGCGATCTCCGACTTCAGGTTCTCTCTATAGTCGTGAAGAGGCAGTCTCCACAACTTCTCATCAGTGCGCTTCGATGCCTCTTCCAGTTTTTTTGCAAGAAGGTCATCACTTGCAAAAAGACCGGCAATTTCATCTCCCAGGGCAACGCTGATCGCTCCTGTCAAAGTGCCGATATCGATGAGCATTGTTGGCTGAAGCGCTTTGACTGCGTAGGAAAGCGCATCGGCAAGAATAAGTCTTCCCTCTGCATCCGTATTCAACACCTCTACCGTCTTCCCGTTGCAGGCGCGAAAGACATCTCCCAGCTTGTAGCTGCGAGAGCCTATGGCGTTCTCTGCAAGAGGAGCAAGAGCGATCACATTCTTCTTCCAGCCAAGTGCGGCAAGAGTGCGCATCACTCCCAAAACAGTAGCAGCTCCCGCCATGTCACATTTCATGGTGAGCATATTATCTGTAGACTTCAAGGAGAGCCCTCCTGTGTCAAAGGTAATCCCCTTGCCAACAAGAACGGTCTTTTCCTGCGACTGGGGATCCCCTTTATAGGAGACCATGAGCAGCCTCGGCTCTTCTACAGCGCCCTGTCCCACTGCCAAAAGAAGCCCCATCCCCTCTTCCTCGAGTTCCTTCTTGCGAAAGACACGCGTTTCCAAAACTCCCTCTTTAGCCAAAGAGAGCGCCTCTTTTTCAAGAAAGGCCGGATTGATCTCATCTGCATTGCCATTGACAAGATCCCGCACCCAATGAACGCCGGAAGCAATCACCTGCCAGTTATGCAGTTCCTCTTCCCACTTGTTCTCGACGCCTGAGAGCACGAGCTCTTCAATAAGAGGAGTCTTTTCCTTTTTCCAGCGATCAAACGTGTAATTGGTCAGGAAAATGCCCTCGCACATGGCGCGAAGGAGAACGGGAAAAGAGAGTTTTTCTCCACTTGAAGGAACGATAAGGGAGAGAGATCTGCTCTTTTTTGCCATCGCCTCGCGACAGACAGTCGCGTAAGCGTTGCGCAGCCCCTCTTCCGACTCACTTCCCTTCTTTCCCCATCCTACGAGGAGAAGGTTTTCGCCCTCTTGCGAATAGGTACGGACTACCTCTCCGCATTTTCCTGTAAAATGTCCGGAGGCGACAACGCGCTCTGCCTCAGGGCGGGAAAAATCTGAAGCTCTCTCTCCTCCTTCCCAGTAGGGAAGGACGATGAGATCTGTTTTAGGCAGTGGACTTTTGTGAGGGATGAAGGAGATCTTCAAAATGGCACCTCATCTTCGTGTGGCATATCGGATTTGGGAGAGGATGTCGCAGCCATGCTCGCAAACTGAGCAAAAGGATCCATAGCAGGTGCTTCTCCCCCTGTTGACTCTTGAGAAGAGGGTCCGCCATTGCCTTTGCCGAAGGGGCTGAAGCCAATGTGGCTTGCTGTGATTTCCAGTGAAGAGATCTGCTGTTTTCCTTCGCGATTGGTAAAGAGTTCTGGACGGTGTAGCTCCCCGAAAACAACGATCGAGCTTCCCTTTTTGAAATAGGGAATCATCTTATCAAATTGATCTCCCCAAATAGTGACGCGATACCAGATCGTGTCCTCGTTTTGTCCTTTGCGCGAACGGCATGCAACGCTCATCGTCGTCACTTTTCTTCCCGCAGAAGTAAAACGCACCTCAGGATCTCCTCCCAAGTGCCCTGCAATCATCGCAAAATTCATAAAAACTGCCTCCGTTACAAAGTGGTTTCATTATCCACGAGAGGGGGAAAAGATGCAACGGAGGCGTAAAGTCAAAATTTTAACTTTACACAATACACTCCGTTAAGAGACAATTTTTCATTTATGAATCGAGGATCAGGTTATGCGTAAAAGTGTGCAGTTTCAGTCCAAGTGTTGTGTTGCCCTCCTACTTTTGGCAGGGAGCTTGAGCGCTGCAACTGTCTACGTGCCGAATTATGGAAGCAGTGGAACCCTTCCCAGTAATGTTTCGGTAGTTGACACGGGAAGCAACACAGTGACTGCCACAATAACAGTCGGAATTCACCCTGAAGCAACCGCGGTCACCCCTCAGGCGATCTCTGTTTGCCCATAATTAACCGATTTTCCCGATTTTCCAAAGCACGGGAAAATTGTCCGTATAATAGAGGCTTCTACAATAGAGCAAAAACGCTGTCACCTTTCCGAGAGTCACTTTATTAAGATTCCGTGAATCACTCAGCCC
>JAGWKO010000009.1 GCA_028873295.1 Verrucomicrobiota bacterium | reverse complement strand
ATGATACGCATGATAAATTTATCATGCGTATCATGCACATCCTTCCCATCATGTTTTCTTCCTGAGACCAAAGGCCAGTTGTCAACTCTTCAACCATTTTCGGTATAGAGTCGATGCTTCTTGAATAAGTTCTCAATTTTCAGCGAGTCGCTCGCGCAAGTAGGGCGCCAATCTGCTGTTGGAGAGGGCCACCCCTTCTGGCGTGCCTTGAGCAACAATTTCTCCTCCTTCGGGGCCAGCGCCAGGACCGAGATCGAT
Organism: Verrucomicrobiota bacterium; assembly: GCA_028873295.1. GTDB lineage: Bacteria > Chlamydiota > Chlamydiia > Chlamydiales > SM23-39 > JAGWKO01. The sequence continues at coordinate 34,292 of JAGWKO010000009.1, read as the reverse complement.
CAGGTAATCGGCGTTTGCAATCAGGTCAAGATTGTGCTCGATGATGAGCAGTGTGTTGCCATGATCTGCCAGGCGATGCAAAATGGGGAGTAGTTTGGCGATGTCTGAGAAGTGCAGGCCGACTGTGGGCTCGTCGATGAGATAGAGCGTTTGCCCGGTTTCCCGCTTCCCGAGTTCTTTTGCAAGACGCAGGCGCTGCAGTTCCCCACCGGAGAGGGAGGCGATCTCTTGCCCCAGCTGGAGATAGGAGAGCCCCACCTCCTCCAGCATCTGGAGGCGGAGGGCCAACTTCGGCAAGTCGGAAAAAAAGGAGCGCGCTTCTGCGATCGTGAAAGAGAAGAGATCGCCAAAATGTTTCCCCTTGTAACGAACCTCAAGAGAGAGAGGGTTGAGGCGAAAACCGCGGCATCCCTCGCAAGTGACGCGCACAGAGGGGAGAAACTGCAGGTTGACCATTTTGTAGCCAAGCCCCCAGCAGGTGCGACACATGCCGCGCAGATGGTTCGGGCTGAAGTGCGCACCGCGCAATCCACGCGCTCTTGCGAAGGGAAGCTCTGCAAAATGCGCGCGCACAAGAGGCATAATCTCTGCAAAACTCCCCACATCTGCACGCGATGTCTGGCCAAATGGCGATGCGTCAACGACCACCAGCCTTCGAAACTGACTGCAACCGGAAAAATGAGTCCCCTCATACTCGATGGTATCAGGGGGCCTTCTGTTTTGCAGACATTTCCCCATCGCAGGCTGGATGAGATCGCACATAAGGGTCGATTTGCCAGCCCCAGAGACCCCTGTTATACAAGTGATGATCCCTTGAGGAATGGTTAAAGAGAGGTTTTTGAGCGTGTGCAGCTTTGCTCCTGCGATCTGAAGCCCAGACTGAAACGCGCGTCTTTTTGCGGGGATCGAAATCTTTTCCTTCCCACTCAGATACCGCCCAGTGACTGAATTCTCGTTTTGCAGAATCTCGGAAAGAGTGCCGGAAGCACAAATTTTGCCCCCCTCGCGCCCAGCCTTTGGCCCAAAGTCAAAAATCTGGTCGGCAATGCGCATCGTCATCGGATCATGCTCCACAAGAAGAAGCGTGTTGCCCTTTGCCGCAAGACTTTTAAGTGCTACATGCAGATCAGCATTGTTGTCGGGATGCAGCCCAAGTGTCGGCTCATCCAGAACATAAAGACAGGAGGTGAGCCCTGTTCCGAGCTGCTTTGCAAGGCGAATGCGCTGCCACTCTCCTCCGCTGAGCCCCGGAGCGCTGCGGTCAAGAGAGAGGTAGCCAAGACCTAAAGAGAGCAAAAGGTCCAGGGAGTTGCAGATCTGCGCGTAGGCCTCTTGTAGAAAAGGCGCCTTCTCCAAAGAGAGCGTCTGAAGAAAAGGGGGAAGTGCGGCAAGAGACTCTTTGCAAAGAGAGGGGAGTGTCCTTCCCTGGAGTTTGACATGGCGCGCGAGTGCATTGAGACGCGAGCCTTCACAACTGACACAAGGAGTTGTTGCCATAAGGGGAAGGAAAGAGTCGCGCCACTCTCTCTTTCCCATACGGGCGATGGCTGCAAAAAGAGGCGTAAGGCCAGCCCATTGAAGTTGGAGCCCAAGGGAACTCTCTTGTAAAGGCGCACCGTGAAAAATCTTTTCAAGCGCCGCATCAGAGAGCGTTTCCAGAGGAGCATGAGGATTGACCCCCTGCTTTTCCCAATATTCCTCGACAATGCGAAGAGAGGTCTTTGTTCCAAGTTCACCAAAGAGCTCTTCAGTGAGCTCAGAGAGAGAAAGAGGCAGCAGCTCCGGATGCGCTCTGCTGAGGCCATAGGTTACACCAAGACCCTGGCATTCAGGACACATTCCAGAGTCATGGTTGAAAGAGAAGGTTTGTGGGGTGAGAGGCGGGTAGGATTTGCCGGTGGTTTCTACTGCAAAGGAGAGATTGAAGAGAAGGTCTTCCTTTTTCTCTCTTGCGACAGCGATAAGGCCTCGCGAGAGTTTGTCCGCCTGGTCGATCGCTTCATAGAGGCGCTGACTATTTTGAGAAGTGGGAGTGAGGCGGTCGATCACTAGAAAGAGCTCTTCCTTGCGGCCGCGAATCCAGGGGATCTCTTCATCAAGGGCGTAGAAAACTCCATTGAGGCGGATGCGCAGGAATCCCAGTCGCAGCCACTCTTCCTGCAGGGCTTTTCTCTCTTTCTTCGCGCTGATTGGTGCAAGAATAGCGATTCTTTCTTCGGGAAGCTGGAGCAACCGATCGACTACCCACTGCTTGCTGATATGGCGGATCCTTTCACCAGTTTCAGGACAGAAAGCCTCGCCCAAATGCGCAAAAAGAAGGCGAAAAAGATCGTAGATCTCCGTCAGAGTTCCCACCGTGCTTCTGGGATTCAGCCCCCCGCGCTTCTGTTCCAGAGCAATAGAGGGGGGGAGACCTGAGATCCTCTCTGCTTTCGGCTTTGCAAGTTGAGGGAGCATTGAGCGCAGGTAGGGGGAGAGTGTCTCTACGTAGCGCCTTTGCCCTTCTGCATAGAGAGTGTCGAAGGCAAGCGATGATTTTCCAGAACCGGAGGGTCCTGTAAAGAGTGAAATCTTGCCGCGTGGGATCTCTACGGAGACCGACTGGAGGTTGTTCTCCTTCCCATTTTCTACAACAATCGCATCGTTTTGCTCTTTTGTTTTAAGGCTGCTTTGCTGCAAGAGAGGCAGCTCCCCGCGCAGGGCTCTTCCTGTAGGGCTATCCAGAGTCGCGATCTTTTCAGGGGGCGCAGCAGCCAGTAGATTGCCTCCGCGTATGCCAGCGCCTGGGCCGAGATCGATCACCCAATCAGCGGAGCGAATCAGCTCGAGATTGTGCTCGATCACAAGGACGCTGTTGCCGCGATCTGTCAACTTTTGAAGAACGGAGAGCAGTCTTTTCACATCCTCGAAATGAAGGCCTGTTGTCGGTTCATCGAGAAGATAGAGCGTTTCTCCAGAAGAGGGTCTTACAAGCTCCCGCGCCAACTTAACTCTCTGCGCCTCACCTCCAGAGAGAGTAGTGGAGGGCTGTCCCAGTTTGAGATACCCGAGGCCCACCTCTTGCAGCACTTGCAGCTTTTCCCTCAGCTTGGGGAGGTCGGCAAAGAGAAGGAGCGCTTCATTGACATCGCACTCCAGCACTTCCCGGATTGTCTTTCCCTTGAAGCGGATCGTTAACACCTCCGGCGTAAAGCGACTGCCGAGGCATTGAGGACAAACCTCTTGAGCTTCCTCAAAGCGGTCAAGATCGATCGCCACGCTTCCAAGTCCCTGACAGTAGGGGCAGGTCCCTTCGGGCACATTGAAGCTGAAATGAGAGGCGTTAAAGCCGCGCAGGCGGCTCTCGGGCAGTTCAGAAAAAAGATCGCGGATGTCGTCGAAGAGTTTGATGTAGGTCGCAGCGTTGGAGCGCGGGGTGCGTCCGATAGGCGACTGGTCAACGGCGATCACCTTCTCCAACTTTTCCCATCCAACAATCTTTTTATGCGCCCCTACGGGAAGCTTTGCACGGTGCAATGCTTTTGCAAGTGCGGGAAAGAGCACGTCGGAGATGAGAGAGGATTTGCCAGAGCCGGAGACGCCTGTCACGCAGGTGAAGAGGTGCAGAGGAATCTCTACTGTGACATTGCGGAGGTTGTGATGGGTTGCGTCAACAATTGTCAAAAATTCTTTGGGTTTTCTCTTCTTTTTGGGAATTTCAATCTTTTTCTTCCCAGAGAGGTAGGCGCCCGTGAGAGATTTGGGGGACTGAAGCAGCTTTTCCAGGGGGCCTGTGAAGAGGATCTCGCCTCCCTCTTTGCCAGCTCCCGGGCCTACGTCGACGATCCAGTCTGCCGCGCGGATCGTCTCTTCGTCATGTTCGACGACAAGAAGGCTGTTCCCCTGGTCGCGGAGAGAAAAGAGCGTTTCAATGAGACGATGATGGTCAGTTGCGTGAAGCCCGATAGAGGGCTCATCGAGCACATAGATAGCCCCTACAAGACCAGCTCCAATCTGCGCTGCCAGACGCACGCGTTGCGACTCGCCCCCGCTGAGTGAGGGAGCAGAGCGATCAAGAGAGAGATAGCCGAGTCCTACATGGAGGAGAAAGCGAAGCTCTTCGCGAATCTCCTTTAGCATCTCTCCTCCGATCGCCTCCTCTACAGAAGTGAGGGAAAGGCCTTCCAGAAAAGAGGAGAGATCATCGAGTGGTAGACGGACGATTTCTGTGATTGTGCGACCAAAAAGTTTTGTCGCGGCAGGGTAGGGCTTGATTCTTCTGCCATGGCATTCCGGGCAGGGCATCTCCTCTTTCTCGCCAAGTCCCTGGCAAAGAGGACACCAGCCCAGAGGGTGGTTGAAGGAAAAATCATGGGGAGAAAGGGGAGGGTAGGATTTCCCTGATTTGGGAGAGAAGGCCGTTTCGGAAAAGGTGAGTTCTTCCTGTGAGTCTGGAAAGTAGATGCTGCACACCCCGCCCCCCATTTCCAAGGCAAGCTGCAATGATTCGGCAAGGCGGGGAAAGGTCTCTTTTGTCACCTGCACGCGATCAATGACCACATCGATTGTGTGCGCCATTTTCTCTTCCAGATGCAGAGATTCGGAGAGGTCGACCCAGGCGCCATCGATGCGGAGGCGCAAAAAGCCTTTTCGCATCAGTTCTTGCAGCTCTCCTTCCCCTTTTTTTGCCTGTGCATAGGGAGCCAGGATGACAGTCTTTGACTTTTCCGGAAGAGACTGGATGCGGTAGATGATCTGCTCCCTGCTCTGAGCGGAGACCGGCTCTTTGCTGATGGGACAGTAGGGAGTCCCAAGACGGGCATAGAGAACGCGGAGAAAATCGTAGATCCCCGTCAAAGTCCCAACAGTCGAGCGCGGAGTGCGAGCCGCCATCTTCTGTTCAATGGCGACAGTCGGAGCGATGCCAGAAATCTCTGCAGCTTCTGGCTTGTGAAGGCGTAGAAGGTGCCCCGGTTTTGTGGGAAGAGACTCGATGTACCTCCTTTGCCCCTCTACATAGATGGTGTCGAAGGCAAGTGACGATTTCCCTGAACCGGAAAGGCCGGTAAAAAGAACCAGTTTACCCTGAGGAATGGTGAGGCTGACACCTTTGAGGTTGTGGACAAGTACGTTGCGAAGGGTTATGGAGGACATTATCAGGTATTATGGTAGCACGATATAGGAGGTTCCGGATAGGATAAAAATTATGCAATGGGTGCGCACGAAAATTATCTGCACGATGGGCCCCGCAGTAGAGGGCTATGAAGCTCTTCTTCAACTGATGCGGGAAGGGATGAGTGTTGCCAGAATCAACTGCAGTCATGGGACTGTGGAGGGGCATCGCGCGACCATTCGTCTTTTGAAGAAGGTTCGCGAGGAGTTGCAGCGCCCTTTAGCCATTCTTGTGGACATCAAGGGGCCCGAGATTCGCGTCGGCCGGTTTGCCGAGGGAAGGATCTCGCTTGCCGCTGGAGAGAGATGGAAGCTCGTCTCCATAGAGCAGTTTTTGGGTGATGGGGAGATTCCGATGCGCCCGGCAGAGGCGCTCCGTTTTCTTGCACCTGGAATGAAGGTTCTCTTCGATGATGGCTACATCCTTTCCAGGGTTGTGGAGATAGAGAATGGTTTTGCTGTTGTCGAGATAGAAAATGGTGGGATTCTGCAGAGCAACAAGGGGATCAACATGCCTGATGCGCCTCTTGATTTACCCTCTGTTACGGAAAAAGATTTGCAGGATCTCTCTTTTGCCTGCGAAGAGGATGTGGATCTTATTGCTGCCTCTTTTGTCTGCTCGTCCAAAGACGTACTGGCGATTAAAAATATTTTGAAGGAAAAGGGGAGACCGGAAATTGGCGTTATCGCGAAGATAGAGAGCCGTCTTGGAGTGAAAAATATCGACAGCATCGTGCAGGTGTCAGATGGGATCATGGTGGCACGGGGCGATCTCGGCGTAGAGATCGATTTTTCTCTTGTGCCCAAACTGCAAAAAAAGATGATCCGCAAGTGCTATCTGGCCTGTAAGCCCTCTATCACTGCTACACAGATGCTCGAGTCGATGATCCACAATCCTCGCCCCACGCGGGCAGAGGCATCGGATGTGGCCAATGCGATCTACGACTCCACCTCTGCCATCATGCTCTCAGGGGAAACTGCCATCGGGAGTTATCCAATGGAGGCAGTCCGCTACATGCGGGAGATCGCACAAGTGACGGAGGAAGATTTTCCCTACCGCGCCTTTTTTGAAGAGAGCGGAGAGAGGGAATACCACGATATCGCATCTGCTATGGCAGCGGCAGCAGTGCGCACTGCTTACGTAACACATGCAAGAGCTCTTTTTGTTTTTACAACGAGTGGGATGAGCGCGCGTCTCATTTCGCGTCTTCGCCCAGAGGTCCCTATCCTTGCCGTGACGCCTGATGAAAAGGTCTATCATCAGCTTGCCTCCAATTGGGGTATTTTACCTGTCCTTGCTAAAGGATGTGGTAGCGCCAAAGAGGCTTTTGCCGCGGCAAGTCAGGTGGCTTTGCGGGAAGGGATCATCGCTTTTGGCGATTTTGTTGTTGTTGTCACAGGAGTCCCTTTTGGACAAAAAGGCTCGACAAATCTCGTCACTGTCACAGGTGTTGGTGAGATCGTAATTCGCGGCCATGCAGGCTGGGGAGAGAAGGTGCAGGGAAAAATTATCCACCTCTCTTCTCCAAACAGTCGCTCACCTGAAGAGTTTGCCGGGCGACTTGTCGTGATTCCCTATTGCGATCGCAGCTTTCTTTCCGTATTGCATCGCGCCGCGGGGATCATTCTTCAAAATGCTGTCGATGATGCCAGTTCGGAAAAGTATGCTCTGCTCATTGCAAAAACATTTTCTCTTCCGATGATCTCTCGTGCCGATAGAGCAATGCACCTTCTTTCAGAGGGGGAAGAGGTGACTCTCGATCCTCGCAAAGGACTGATCTATCGAGGCACGTCTGAGAACTTTGCCTGCCATCTCTTTTCTTTATAAAAAACCTTATATACACTGGGCGCATGGATGTTCTTCTACTTTCCCGCATACAGTTTGCGCTCAATATAGCCTTTCACTATCTCTTTCCGCCGATCAGCATTGGTCTGGGGCTGATGCTCGTTCTCATGGAGGGGGTCTATCTGAAGACGCGCAAGGAAAAATACCATCAGATGACGGTCTTTTGGACGAAAATTTTTGCGCTTGTCTTTGCGATGGGTGTCGCCACAGGGCTCGTTCAGGCGTTTGCCTTCGGGACCAATTGGGCTCGCTACTCCCGTTTTGTGGGAGACGTCTTTGGAAGCGCTCTTGCTGCTGAAGGAATCTTTGCTTTTTTTCTTGAGTCGGGTTTTCTCGGCGTAATGCTCTTTGGCTGGAATCGCGTTTCTGCAAAGCTGCATTATCTCTCCACGATCTGCGTCTCTCTTGGAGCGCATTTCAGCGCTGTCTGGATCCTCGTCGCTGTCTCCTGGATGCAGACTCCTGCCGGTTTTGCCATTCAGGAAGGGCCGACAGGGCCAAGAGCTGTTGTGACCAATTTTTGGGAAATGGTCTTTAATCCCTCTTTTCTCGATAGGCTCTTTCATACACTGATAGGGTGCTGGCTCACCGGTGCTTTTTTTGTCCTGAGCGTCGGGGCCTACTACCTCCTTAAAGGGCGCCATCTCCCTATGGCCAGGTCAATGGTGCGTCTTGCTCTCTTTGTTGCGGTCATCACTCTTCTTTTACAACTCATTTCCGGCGATAGCAGCAGTCGTCTTGTCGCCAAATATCAGCCATCAAAACTTGCTGCCTGCGAGGGACTCTATCACACCAGGCCCTCTACACCTATTTCTGTGATTGGATGGGTTGATGCGGAAAAGGAGGAGGTGCATTCCATCAAAATTCCCTGCGCCCTCAGCCTTCTCACCTACCGCGATACCACAACTCCTGTAGCGGGCCTCGACCAGGTGCCTCGCGATGAGTGGCCCAATGTACCCGTTGTCTTTCAGGCGTTCCACATTATGGTGCTCTGTTGGGGCCTTATGTTTCTGATTGCTCTTGGGGGGCTCTTTTTCTGGTGGCGCAACACCTTGGATAGCAAACGATTCTTCCTCTGGATCCTCGTCTTCTCCGTCCTCCTTCCCCATATTGCCCAGCAGGCGGGATGGTTTACAGCAGAGCTGGGAAGACAGCCCTGGATCGTATGGAAAATCCTTAAAACCTCGCAGGGCGTCTCTTCGTCCATCCGAGCATCACAGGTGCACGGTTCCATTTGGATGTTTTCCATGATCTACCTTCTTCTTTTTTCGCTTTTTATTTTCCTGCTCGACCGCAAAATCAAGCATGGCCCTACTCCGGAGATGGAGGAGTATAGAAACCCCTTGGAAATAAGTAGATAAGAATGCTGGAAACACTTTGGTATGCTGTGATCGGTATTGCAGCGATGTTTTACGTGATTCTCGATGGTTTTGATCTTGGCGTAGGAGCACTGCATCTTCTTGCCAGAAACGATCTGCAGCGTCGCACGCTTCTCAATGCGATTGGTCCTGTGTGGGATGGCAACGAAGTGTGGCTTGTCATTGTGATGGGGGGGCTTTTTGCTGGTTTTCCGAATGTGTACGCAGCGCTTTTCTCCGGCTTTTATACGCTTTTTATGTTTCTGATTGCAGGGCTTATTTTTCGAGCTGTGGCGATTGAGTTCCGCAGTAAGAGAGAATCTTTCTGGTGGCGCTCTTTTTGGGATCTGTTCTTCTCTTTGTCGAGCATTCTGGTTGCCTTTCTGCTCGGGTTGATCATTGGCAACATGGTGGAGGGACTGCCTCTTGATGCAGAGCAAAATTTTGATGGGTCCCTTGCCCTATTCTTCCAACCCTACGCTATCCTCATCGGCATCACGGCAGTTTCTCTTTTTGCCATGCACGGCTCCTTTTTTCTTGCGATGAAAACGGAAGGGGAGACTCATGAAGAGGTGCGCCGTTGGATCATGCCGAGTCTGATGTTTTTCCTTTTCTTTGTTACCCTTGCTACTCTTGCGACCTTCTTTCACGCGTCTCACATGGTAGAAAGATTTTTTGCTCATCCGCTGCTCTTTTTCTTTCCACTTCTGGCAATTGGCGTCATTGTCAATCTCTTTTGGCAGATCCATCGCAGGAATGATGGTCTCTCTTTTCTCTCGTCCTGTCTCTGCCTCGTTCTGCTCTTTCTCTTCTATGGCATCGGAACGTACCCGATCATCGTTCCTTCTACCATAGAGCCGGCAACGCACAGCCTCACGATCTACAACTCCGCCTCAAGCCACGGCACCCTTGCCAATCTCCTGATCGTTGTCCTTATCGGAATCCCTCTTATCCTCGGATATGGTTTCTGGGTCTATCGCATCTTTCGCGGCAAAGTGCGTCTTGATCACGCAAGTTATTAGACCTCAGTTATGCAAGAGGTCTATTAGTTCTTTGGGTATAATATTTTCAAATCCTATGCTCTATCTTCTTTTTCTGTTACTCACAAGCTGCATGCAGCATCATTTCCATGTCCGTGAAATTCAGTGGGAAAAAAGCGATTTTGCAAGCAGCCATCTCGGCACTCCGGACTCTTTGCGCGAAGAGCGGCAGGAGCTGATGGTTCACTGGTATTTTCCGGAGGATCTGCTTAAAGAGCAATTAACGCTGGAGTGCACCGTGCATTTTTTTGGAGGGAAAGAGGAACTCTTTCTCTATCCTATTTCCAGCCGTTTCGGTTCAAAATCTTTTTCTTTTCCTTCTCAAAATAAATTGTTGACATACCGGTTGCGCGCTATTGCAGAAAGCGGGGAGATAGTCGATAACTGGGAACATCAGTTCTGGACGAAATTAATTTCTTTAGATCGATAAAATAAATTGACTTAAACTGTAATTTATAATAAAATACATATATAAATTTAATCGAGGTTTTATGTCGTTTGATGTGTGTGTCAATTACCTGGTAAGTCATGCGGAGACCAATACCGGTGAAGAGTTGGGAGGATGATTGATGAATACGACTATTGATTTAAGTAATAATGTAGAGCGTTCGCTGCAAGTCGGTGATCTTGTGGGCGCGAGGACAAATAACAGCGCTACTGACGATATCGCCCTTGAGGAGAGGATCGCAGGTGTAGTGGACCGCGCTCTTGGCTCTTTTCAGACGGACTCTTTCCAGGATGCTTCTTTTTTTTGTAGCGGTCGCATCATACAGTGGACTCTTTTGGCTGATCTCAATCAACCTATTCCCAATCTGATGCAGCTCTTTTTAGACTCCTCTCCCAGACTTCAGAGGCCCATTCTGCATGCGTTGATCACCAAGGCATATTACCAATCAACCGCGGAAAGTGTGCCGGTGCTGGTTCAGTTCCAGGCATTTGATCTGGCGCGTAAGGTGATCGAAAAAGTTACTTACAGTGCTTGCTGGGATCTTATGCGCGATCGTCTGTCCTATAAGGTCATCATTGCGATGGCTCTTACAGGGTCCAGTAAAGAAGAACTGTGGGCTACAATCTGTCAAATGCATCAGAAAGATCTTTTCCTTGAGCTTGTGATCGATGTACTGCTTTCTCTTCCCCATAGAACTGCTGATTGTGTGAATCTGGCAAGCAAGATAGAACATGGCCAGAGGCGGTGTGAAGCCTGGAATAGTATCCTTCAGCAGATGATCCGTACCGGCTGTAGTTTGCAGGACTGTTTGAATGTTATACAGGAAGAAAGAGAGTCAAAGAGACGTATCCAACTTTTGCAGTATGCGGCAGCTAGAATGGCTGCGGAAGGTTACGGAATAGATACAATTTTAAGTCTTGAGCAAGAGATAAAAAAAATCGATCCATCCTATAACCTTTGGGAATCTCTGGATGTTATTCTCGAAATGGTTCATTCTCCTCGCAGCACGGATGAGCTGCTGTTTGTATTGCAGAAGATAACACGTGGACTCGTGCGTAGATTGGCGCTACATCACATTTTTCCCAGGATGCTTTGTAATGGCTCCAGCAGGGGCGACTTTCAGCGGATTCTGGATCAGAGTACCCCTGAAGACGGGTTCTCTGACATGGGTCATATAAAAGATACCGCCGACGCTTGCTCAATCCGGCTTGTAAGCATCACAGATGAGGTAAAAAAGAAAAGGGGACAAGGTTGTTGTGGAGAGATAGGGGCGTTTGTGCAGCTTTTACAAGAAGTGAAAAATGCATCCTGGCGTATCCATGCTATGAAGGAAATGGTTCAGGTGATGGTTGCAGAGGGCTCTACCACAAAAGATCTCCTCCACCTAGCAACTATGGCTGACGATGCAACTTCTGTAAATACAGGTGGTAAATTAAATAAAAATGATGTTCTGAAGAACATCGCTTGTGCAATGGCAAGCGCTAGCTGTAATATAAGCGATATTGTAGTAATTGTTTCCAAGATGTATTTAAATGAAGTTTTTGTTTCAGAGATTGTGCTGGCGATGGTTTCTGCTCGTCGCAGCGTAGATGAGATATTAACTTTTCTCCACGCATCTACGCAGAACCTGGATCTTCACCTGCTTTCCAAGACTATTGCTTGTGCAATGACTCAGGCCGGTTATGAAAAATCCGAGGTACTCAGGGTCTTTACTGAGTTCTGATCTTTTCTTCCAGTTTGCGCAATGTAAGCTCTGCCTCTTCGTACTGCGCTTTCACTTTTTCCCTTACTGCCTGAGGGGCCCTCTCACAAAAGTCAGCATTTGCCAATTGTCCCCGTAACCCGGAGAGCGCTTTTTCCCATTTGTCCTTCTCCTTCTCGAGACGAGAGAGTTCTTTTGCCTTCAATGCGGGGGGAAGGGGAATGTAGAGCAGCACTCCCTGCCAAAGCGCTGTTGCGCCAAACCCGGAGGGTTGCTCCTCGGTGAAAAAGAGCTCTTTTGTGGGTGTGAGGGAAAGAAGAAGTTCCTTCTCTTTTTGTGCAAGAAGAGAGGCGGGGCCTTTGCCTATGAGGTAGAGGTCGCTTTTTTCTGTTGGAGGGATCGCCATTTCAGCACGAATATTGCGGACAGTGCGCACAAGTTCCTTCATTAAGGCAAAATCGGTTTCAGCCTCTTCATCTCTTTTTGCGACAGGGGAAGGGAAAGGTGCAAGAGAGCAGTTTTTTGCCTGCAGGGCAGAGAGAGTCTCCTTTGTGTAGCAATCAATCTCTGAAGGGATCTCAGGAGGAAGGCACTGTTTGAGGTGAGAAAAGAGCTCCTCTGTAATGAAGGGGAGAAGAGGATGGAGAAGGCGCACAAGGGCAGTAAGAAGAATAGAGAGAAGTGCCCGTTTTTGCGCCTGCTCTTCCGAGCTCATTTTGCCAAAAAGAGCCGGCTTGCTCGCTTCCAGATAGAGAGAGCAAAAATCGTTCCAGAAAAAGTCGTAGGCAAGCGCTGTCATCTTGTCAAAAGCATAGCGTGAAAGCTCCTCTTGCACCTCTGCAATCGTCTTTTGTAAAAGAGAAAGGATCCAGCGGTCTTCCAGGCGCAAGCCTTTTGCGAGATTGAGTCCCTGCGATAGAGAGGAGGAGTCGATTTGCCCAAGAACAAAGCGCGCTCCATTCCAGATCTTGTTGAGGAAATTGCGACACTCCTCAAAGCGCCGCTCATCGAGATCGAGCTGGCGAGCTCCCGTGACAAGTGAAGCAAGACCAAAGCGCACCGCATCTGTACCATAGCGATCGATCATCTCGAGCGGGTCAATGACATTGCCCTTGCTCTTCGACATCTTTTCCCACTTTGACTCCAGATTTGCAGGAAGAGTTTCTCCGAGGTCATAGCGCCTCTTTTCTTCTTTACTTAGGTAAGAGATGGCGCCATGTGCCTCCTTGCGCCAGTAAGACTTACCGTAGATGAGACCATGGAGAAATACTTCGCTAAAAGGAGGGGAGTGGGTGAAGTGATCGCCCATCAGAATCATGCGCGCTACCCAGAAAAAAAGAATGTCGTGCCCTGTGACAAGAAGAGAGGTGGGATAAAAGCGCCTGAATTCAGGGCTGTTTTCAGGCCAGCCAAGCGTTGAAAGTGGCCAGAGAGCAGAGGAAAACCAGGTGTCGAGCACATCGGGATCCTGATGCCACTCTCCAGGCTCTTTCTCTACACAAGGAGGTTCTCCCTCTCCGTCGTAAGAGACCATCTCTTCCCCTTTGTACCAGATGGGAATGCGATGTCCCCACCAGAGCTGGCGCGAAAGACACCAGTCGCGGAGATTTTCAATCCATTGCACATAGGTACTCTCCCAATGGTCTGGAATAAGGCGCACCTGTTTTTCCCGAACAATGGAGAGGAGCTTCTCTTTAAAGGGCCCCATTCTGAGAAACCACTGTTTGGAGAGATAGGGCTGTAGAATGGCCTTTGAGCGGTAGGAGATGCCGACGCGCAAAAGATGGGGCTCCTCCTTTTCCAGAAGACCCTCTTCTTTCAAAAGCGCTACTGCAGTGCGCCGTCCCTTTTCTATGCTCATGCCTGCACAAGGGCCGGCATCTGCGTTGAGTCTTGCATCAGGGGTGAGGATATTCAAGCGAGGCAGCTGATGGCGCTCTCCGACCTCAAAATCGAGGAAGTCGTGAGCCGGTGTGATCTTTAACGCTCCAGTGCCGAAGGCAGGATCGACAGCAATATCTCCGATGATGGGGATTGTGCGCGCAGTGAGTGGCAGGCGAACCTGCTTGCCGATGAGATGGCGATAGCGTGGATCTTCGGGATGCACAGCGACTGCCGCATCGCCAAAGAGCGTCTCGGGTCGCGTGGTGGCAACGATCATTGCTCCCTTTTCCCCCACAAGGGGATAACGGATATGCCAGAGAAAAGAGGAGATCTCCTCGTGCTCCACTTCGTCGTCGGAGAGAGCTGTTCCAGTTACGGGATCCCAGTTGACAAGATAGTCGCCCCTGTAGATGAGCCCCGCGTCAAAGAGCCTCTTAAAGGCGGTGCGCACGCTGCGATTGCTCTCTGCATCCATCGTGAAATGCAGGCGGCTCCAGTCGCAGGAACAGCCCAAGCGCTTGATCTGCGAAAGGATCTCTTGCTCACTCGACTCTTTCCATCTCCAAAGGTGTTGTAAAAACTCTTCGCGAGGAAAGTCTCTTCTCTGTTTGCCGGTCTCTTGATAGAGGGCTCTCTCAACGACAGTCTGTGTTGCGATGCCCGCATGATCGGTGCCGGGGAGCCAGAGTACCTCAAATCCCTGCATTCTCTTCCAGCGAACAACGAGATCCTGCAGAGTGTTTACAAGCGCATGCCCTACATGAAGTCTGCCCGTCACATTGGGAGGTGGCATCACAATCGAAAAAGGAGGCTTTGAGGAGGTGGGATCTGCCTGAAAGGTCTCTTCTTTGCCCCAAGGAATGAGCCATTTCTCTTCTACCGTTTTGGGATCGTAAGCTTTAGGAAGATCGTTCATTGGTCAGTTCGTGGAAATTTTACGCATTTTCCGAAAATAGAGAAAGGCTCCATAGCCAAGAGCGGTGCCGACAGCAATGTCGATGCCCCCTCTGAGACTCAAAGGGCAAAAGCGAAGGAGCATGCCGAGGAGCATCATGCCGCCGATGAGAAACAGGTAACTTTTGGGGTAGAGGTGAGAGAGGCGTACCGGATGAGGAAGCTTGGTGAATTTCATTACTGTCCGGTCTACGCTTTTTTGCAGAACAAAGTGTCCTTTTAAAAAACCGATAGCAAGGGAAAGTAGTCCCCAAAAAAAGAGGCTGCCCTCTGTAGAGCCGAATAGTGTTTGCAAGGGCATAGGTTCAGCGTGTGCAAGCAGTTCTTTCCAGCAAAGGCATCCCTTGGAAAAGAGAAAAAGAGCAAGAAGGGCCCAGGTAACCCCAGAAAGAGAAAAAAAAGCGCGTGTTGACATATATGCCGCTAGTGTAGATCAGATAAGTTGGTATAATCAAGAAATATGAAGGGACTTGGTAGCGACCTCGTCGAGGTGGCGCGCATCAGAAGCAGCATTGAGCAGTATGGCACACATTTTCTTCGACGCCTTTTCACAGAAAAGGAACAGGAATATTGTCTTAAATTCAAGGATCCGGCGCCTCATTTTGCCGGGAGATTTGCGGCCAAAGAGGCTGCCGCCAAAGCTCTTGGAGTGGGCATTGGAGAGCACCTCGGTTGGCTTGACATGGAAATTGGGAATGACAGTCAGGGGAAGCCCCTCATCGAGTTGTCGCCTAAGGCAAAGGAGCGATTTGCGAGTGTGGAGTTACTTCTTTCGATCACTCACACAAAAGAGTATGCCTTTGCTGTTGTCATGAGTACGAACCTATGAACCTATAGATTCTTTTCATACAGCCAGAGACCTCCGAGGAGGATGCCGTCGATAGGAGTTCCTTTTTGCATCTCTTCAAGAAGTTCTTTGGAGGTAAGCGCAACTGGCTTGATGAACTCCAGGGGGTCGCACTGCGAAGCGGCCTTTTGTTCAGCTCCTGAAGCAAAAACGTAGTGGATCTGTTGCGAGCAGACGCCCGGGAAGGGGTAGGAGCTTCCGAGCAGGCTCGCTTTTTTTGGTACAAAGCCTGTCTCTTCCAGGAGCTCTCTCAAGCCCCCCTGTACTGCGTCTTCCCCCTCATCGAGTCTTCCTCCGGGACAGCCGAGGATCCATTTCCCCGTCGCATGGCGGTATTCACGGTTAAGAATCCATCTTCCTTCCGGATCCTGCGCAAGAACTGCTACAGCATCGGTGCGGCAGTGAAGTATTGTGTAGGGATGCCGCTCATCATTTTTTGCCAGGAGGTCCTCCTGCCAGGTGAAATAGCCGCGGTTCCAAATTTGAGTAGAAACGACTATAGGGTGGTCCATGTTCCTCCAGTTACTGTAGAAAAGAGTTCCAATTGATGCGCAAGTTCCCTCTTTTCCCACCAGAAGGCGCGCTCTGACCATCCTTTTTTGCCGCCTAATTTTCCGGCAAGAAAAAGACTTGGGAGCGCTGAGGTGTGAGGATAGGAAGTTTCAAGGCTTGCGCCAAAATGCGCCATGGCTACGGCGGGCCCCTTTTCGAGGTAGAGCCATGTGCCATAGGGAAAGTGAAGGGGAGAGCTCTCCTGCATGATTGCTGCAAGGGGCGCCTTGCGAAAAAGAGCTTCAGCAGCACCCATCTTTTTTTGCAGGAGGTAGGCCCAAGCAAGGAGGGCGTCAAAGCGAAGGCGTTCTTTGGAGCGTAATGGAAGTGCTCTTCCCATAAACTCAATGCGATCAAGCTCGCGCCCTCTTAGCGCGCGGAGCATCTGGTAATAGAGTGTGCGCAATGTTCCGGCGTCAAGAGGGGAGGGGAGCTCAGCCAGTGGCTCGAGCGCGAGGCGCACCTGTTCGATGCGCGGTGAGGGGATCGAAAGGTATTTTTCAGCCTTTTCGTAGGCCTCCAGTTCGATCAAACAAAAGAGCGTATTTGCCAATGCCACCTCATTGAAGGCCGGTTTTTTGGCGAGCACTTCGGCGATCTCTACGAGGATCGGGGTGGCAGCAAGCCAAAAGGCAAGGGGAATGGCTGTGGAGAGAAGAAGGTCGGGAGACTCCTCAATGAAGGGGAGTGGCTCCCAATGGGTGCGCAGCGCTTCGACAAGGGAGCAGGTGTCCGGATTATTCAAAAGATCGGGAATGTGGCGCAAGCCGATCAAAAGCATGCGGTAGGCGGCCTCCCGATGCGAAAGAGAGCTTTTGTGGATGCGATAGAGGAGGTGCTCTTTGAGAGGGGGCAGTTGCGGATGTTTGGGAAATTTTCTCAAAGCGAGCTCTAGGCATTTTGCCTCCTCTTCCAAATCCCCAAGCGTTTCATAGACAAAAGCTTTTCCCAAATATTCCAAAGGAGCGCCGGGTGTTCCGTGAAGATGCTCGAACTCTTTGAGGGAGAGGTGAAGAAGGCGTTCTTCTTTTTGTTGTTTTCCTTTTTCAAGAAGAACAAGGCCTGCGCGGAAAAGAGCCTCTCTGCTTTCAGGGCGACCTGGGAAGGCCTGTCCAATGCGCCGGTATTCGGCGAGGGCAAGATCGTGCAGTTTGTGGCTGACGAAGGCATTGGGGACAGCAAGACAGCGCACCATGACATCGCTGGACCTGTCCGAAATTTTCCATTCCCTCATTTTCCAGTGGCTATCTTTATGCAAAAATCCCAGGTAATGTCCGGTAGGAGGAAGGTGGCTTGTGAAGCTGAGTACTGTCTTTCCATCCAGGGAGAAGATGATTTCATCGGCGGTTTTTTCGATTGTGATCTGATGCCATTCTCCAGGAGAGAGAAAAAGGCCCTTTGCTTCTGCTACCTGGACATTGTTGCGAAAGAGTTTGCAGGAGGGGTTTTTTTTGGAGCCTATCCAAAGGGTATAACCCTCTTCAACGCTGGCACCAGGGAGATTGAGCAGGATGCCAACGCCCTCTCCTTCGCTTTCTAAAGAGAGCTCTGTTTCGATGCGCAGTGTCTCAGGAAAGGGGTCCCTGGAAACCATCAAAAGGGCCCATTCCGTGCGGTCAAGAGAGCGTGTGATTGCAACCTGTTTTGCTAAAAGAATGTGCTCCTGGTATTGCCAATGCTCCTGCTTTCCCACATCCAGAGTACTAAAGTAGGCCCAGTTTGGTTTGCCTTCGATATAGTGTTTGAGCTCTGCGATTAACTGCTCTACACTGCTGTAGCGATCTTCAGGACTTGTTGCAAGGCATCGCTTGCAGAGAGCGGAGAGTTCCGGTGGGATGTCGCGGTAGGGGGCGATTTCGATGGGGTCAATGAGCGATTCTAAAGAGGCGATTCTGCGAAAATGAGCCAGGGTTTTTCTTTGGAAGGGGAGTTGCAGGGTCAGGATCTGATAGAGGATCACACCCAACGCGTAGAGGTCTGCCTGAATGGTAGGAGTCTGGTCGGTCAGCCGCTCTGGGGGCATATAGGCAAGGGTTCCTGCTATTTTCCCGGGTCTTGTGAGCTCTTCGCCCTCTATGACCATCTCTTCCAGGGCCTGATCCTGTTCTTTTGAGTCGATAAAATCGGCTATACCCCAGTCGAGAATGACGACTTCCCCATAGCGCCCCACAATAATATTTTCCGGTTTGAGATCGCGGTGGATGACTCCTCGGGAATGCGCATAGGCAATCGCTTCACAGACTTGAAGAAAGATGCGCGTAAGAGAAGGAATGGAGAGGGTTAGTGGATGCCATTTTTTCTTCAGCACCTGTCGCAGCGTTTCTCCATCGATGAAGGGCATGGTGTAATAAATCTCCTCCTTTTCTTTGGAGATCGAGAGGATGGGGACGATGGAGGGGTGAGTCAGCAGGCTTGCGACATGTGCTTCGCGCAAGAAACGCCCCTGTAGAACGGCGCTCTCTTTCAGTTCCTGGCGGATCCTCTTCAGGGCGACTTTCCTTCCGCAGAGGGGGTCTCTGACTAAAAAGACCTCTCCCATACCTCCCTTGCCCAGATGCTGTAATACGGCATAGGGGCCGATCGCTTGCTCCCTTGTCGAATTTTCAGTGATTTTCGTTGCCATACGACAAAGGGTTTCCCATAATTTGCCCTATTCTGCAAGAGTTTTGCGTTCTATGGTGTTTTTTTAGTAGAATCTCTTGCTATGAACCCTCAAAAAAAGAATCTGCCTATTGCCTTGACGGGAGATCGCCCGACAGGAAAACTGCACCTTGGCCACTATGTCGGCTCCCTTGCTGCCCGTCTTCGTTTACAGGAAGAGTGCAAGCAATTTGTGATGATTGCGGATGCGCAGGCCCTGACCGATCACGCTCATGAGCCTCAGCTGATTCGCGCGCATATCCTCGAGGTTGCTCTCGACTATCTCGCGGTTGGACTCGACCCGGGCAAGACGACGCTCTTCATTCAATCTCTTGTGCCCGCTCTTCCAGAGTTAACGCAATATTTTCTTAACCTTGTCACCTGGAATCGCCTTAAGCATAACCCAACGGTAAAGCTTGAAATTCAGCAGAAGGGGTATGGAGAGGAGGTGCCTGCCGGATTTATGGTCTATCCGATCTCTCAAGCGGCAGATATCGTCGCTTTTAAGGCGGATTTTGTCCCGGTAGGGGATGATCAGCTTCCCATGATCGAGCAGACGGTTGAGGTAGTGCGCAAGTTCAACCGGCTCTATCAAAAGGATGTTTTAGTAGAGCCAAAAGCAATCTCCTCTGCGCAAGCGCGTCTTCCTGGCATCGATGGAAAAGCGAAGATGAGCAAGAGTTTGCAGAACGCGATTTTTCTCTCCGATGAGCCGGATGTTGTAAGGCAGAAGGTGCAGCGCATGTACACCGATCCCAACCATCTACGTGTGGAGGATCCAGGCAAGGTTGAGGGCAATCCTGTCTTCACCTATCTCGATGCTTTTGGGAAAGATAAAGAAAAGATTGCGGAGCTCAAGGCGCACTACGGTCGAGGGGGGCTCGGCGATGTGGCGATCAAAAAATATTTAATGGAAGAGCTTCTTGAGTTTTTAGAGCCGATCCGCAAGGCGCGTCAAGAATTTGCTAAAGATCCCGGAGGGGTGATGCAGATTCTCAGGAAGGGGACCGAAGTGGCTATTGAAGCTGCGGCCTGCACGCTCAGAGAGGTGCGCGAGGCGATGGGAACTAACTATTTCTGAAAAAAAACACCGGAGAATGGCCTACAGCGGCGCCAGATTCCTTAAGGCTGCTGCCTTCCGGCCCTGACCTGGTTCAGAGTGTACGCTCTGCAGATTCCCCGGTGAATCTTAGAGTATAAAGCGTCGCTCTATTTTTTAGAACCCATAGTTAATATTGTACTGCATATAGTGGTCTCTTTTCTTGGAGAATTGCCCCTCATAGCTGTAGCCGCGGTGGTATTCGATGTAGCAGCGAAACTTGCGGCCGATGCCTTGGAGTTTGCTGAATTCATATCCGGCGCGGTAAGTGCCATCAAAATTCCAGTCCAGCTCTTGCATGTTTTGGAAATGAAAGGTCATGAAGAGTGTTCCATAAACTCTTTGCTTTAAAAACTTTGTTCCCAGGAAGCGGATTTCTGTCCCATAGTCGATGTAGAGGGGCTTCCAGGGGAAGGTAGGGTCGCTGTGTACGATGACAGCGGGGCCGACGTAGAAGCGCAGCGCTTCGTTGTACTGATAGGAGACGAAGAAGTCGATGATTTCGTTGCTTGGGTTGAGCCGTTTTACATTGGGGTGGTTGATCATGTATTCATCGCCGAGGTGGCCGGACCAGTGGAAAATACGCACGCGGGCGGACCATTTATTTTTGGCGTAGCTTAAGGGGATGGCTCCGTAAAAATCGGTATTGACGAGCTCTGTGCCTTCTGCTCCCACCACGATATCCGGGCTTGGGTGCAGGTTGAAAACGGAGAAGATGCCGCCTTCGATGCCGAGCTGCAGATCTCCATGCCAGAGGACATCGAGCCAACGGTAGATGGGGAAGTCATCGCCGAGGGAGATGTCGGCGCAGAAATTGCCGCATATGTGGTCTCCCGTGCGGAAGCCGAGTGTATAGGAGATCACTCTTGGGGAACCTACGAGGGGTTGAAAGAGTTCTGTCATTTGTGGGAACCAGATTCCCTCGACTCGAGGTCTCTCTACATATTCTACGCGCAATTCTTCTGTTTCTTCCGGGATATGATCAAGGACGATGACTTCTCTTACTCCTGGCACATCTTTGACGAACTGCACGATACTTTTGGCAAGCAGTTCGTTTTTGGGGAGGTTTGAGAGCCAAATCTTCTTGCTTTGGGCGATGACGATGACATGGTATTCTGCATAGTGCATGTCGACAAGTGCCTGGATATAGCCTTCGAAGTAGGCATCTGGTGCGTTTTCAACTTCGGCGGGGAACGCATCGCTTCTTGTGACGGTAGAGGCTGTGGCAGTATTTTGCGCGAAGGTTAAAGAGAAGAGGGTGCAGTAGAAGAGAGGATGAAAAAGTGGGCGAGCAGAACTCTCCCGTCGCTTATCAATAGATCTCATTTTTTGGTGTATACTTAACGAGACGTAAAAAGACTAGCCCTTTTCCTTTTTCTCAGTAGGAAGAGGGCGCTGGAAAAACAGAAGCTTCCTCCGACGAGAAGAGCTGCGATGGGGCCGAGAAAAAGGGCGCAGACACTGCCCAAAGGAGGGGCAATAGCGCCTCGAACGCCTCCCAAGGCAATGGTAACCCCCGTGTAGCGAGAGCTCTCTTCCTGCGCTGCGAAATGTGGTCCTGCCATGTGAGTGATCAGGTGGCTGCCTCCCTGGCCGATACCGTAGAGGAAATAGGCCAGATAGAACCAGCTGATCCCCCAGAGCGAACCGGCGAGAAAGATGGGGAACATTCCGACAATGAAGAAAACTAGGCTTGAGAGTTTAAAGAAATGGAAGCGCTCCAGTCCTTTGGACCAAAGAGGAGAGGAGAGGGCAAATCCCATTCCTTTTGCAAGGGAGATGCCTACCGTAAGCGCCGTATAGGAGAGTCCGAGGTGGTCGACGACGAGGAGGGGGAGTGCGGGCTGAATGAACATGATACCGAAACCATAGATCATAAATCCCCACTGGTAGCGGGCAAAGTCCGGGCGGTTCTGCAATAAGCGTAAGCTGTCTCTCCATGGGCGGATCAGCAACTCTTTCAGAGAGAGGGCTCTTTTTTGTGGTGGGGGTTCTTCGTCGACAGGAATGCGCGACTGGATTGCAACTACAATCAGGCCGAGGAGAGCAGATGCAAAGAAGAGGAGTTTCCAGAGCGAAGGATCGCGATCGAGTACTCCTCCCAAAGCGATGGTTAATACTGTTCCTTCCAGATAGCCAAGAGCCGAGCTCCAGGAAAAGAGCTTGCCCCGGCTCTCCTGACGAACATTTTTGCGTACCATTTCCATCCATCCGGGGATGGCGGCCCGGAAGAAAAACATATAGTTGACAGCAGCGCCGATGAGAAACCAGGGCGTGTCGATCCATGGACAGAGGAGAAAGGGGAGTCGCATCAAGAGCCCCGCCAGGACAACATTTTTTTTCAATGTGCTAGTGACACAGGAGCTCCAGTAGAAAGAAAGGATGGTTACGAGGGGTTTGCAGCAGGTCAAAAGCGCGATTTGGAAGGGAGTTGCTCCGAGGTCTTTGTAGAGGATAAAGGCAACAAGGCCGTAGAGGATAAAAAGAGGTTCGCTTAAGCAGCTTGTCCAAAAAAGCGCCCTCCCCATTTTGCTATGTCGTACAGCCAGACTTTCCATGCGAGAGTATCATAACTGCTTCCCTTACATTTGCACTATAGTGTATTCTCTCTTTGGATTCGGATCCTCTTTCCAAAAACGTTTCATATCACCTAAAATTATTAGGGTAAGGGGCAATAGCTCAGCGGTTAGAGCAGCGGACTCATAACCCGTCGGTCCCTGGTTCAAGTCCAGGTTGCCCCACATTTTTAAGTGCCTGTGCTGCAATAAGTTAAGATGAAATTTAAGTGAATTTTTCACTTAACATTGTACCTTATGGCACTTATACGGCACGCTGACATCTTATGCGTGTCAGCTCGTCCCATCAGAACTGTCTGTTCACGTAAACCACAAATGGAGATGAACAGATGGCAACAATACAAAAAAGAAAAAAGAAAAACGGTGCTACCAGCTACCGCGTCATGATCCGTCCTGACGACGGGCTTCCAATCCAATATAAAACTTTTCCAACAAATCAGGAAGCTAAAGACTGGGCAATTCAAGAAGAGGCAAAGCGAAGACAAGGTCTATACTTCCCTGAAAAGTCCAGGCAAAAGCACACTTTAGCTGAACTCATCGACCGCTATATTCAAGATATTCTTCCCTCTATCAAAAGCGCAGAAGATGTTCTCCGCCACCTCAACTGGTGGAAACTGAAACTGGGGAAATTCACTCTCAAACATGTTTCTTCAGACTTGATCTCAAAACATCGAAGAGAGCTCCTGGATGAGGTTCTACCAAAAGGCAAAAAACGCACTGAGGCTACTGTCAACCGCTACCTTGCTTCTCTTTCAGCTGTCCTAAGCCATGGAGTGAAAGAATGCGAATGGATTTCATCAAATCCCATGTCCCGCGTTAAAAAGCTTAAGGAAGCAGAAGGTAGAAACCGAACTCTTTCTCCTGATGAGTGCTCTCGTTTGCTGGCGGCATGTGCAAAAAGCTCCAACAAGCTGCTCCTCCCTTTTGTGATCTTGGCACTGACAACAGGAGCAAGAAGCGGCGAGCTCCTTGGCCTGCAGTGGAATTCAGTGGACCTTGAAAATGGCATGATTCATCTCAAAAGCACCAAAAACGGACGTCCTCGCGTATTGGCCATAGTCGGAGATGTGTTGGAGATGCTCAAAGAGCTATTCTCTAAAAGAAATCCAGAAAAACTCTTGGTTTTTGCCAGCAAAACTCGCTTCGGCCAACTAACTCTGCGCAAGCCCTGGGAAAAAGCTTTAAAAGACGGAAAAATTGAGGACTTCCGCGTGCATGATTTGAGACATTGTTTCGCGACAACAGCTTCCGTATCAGGAAGTTCTAACATACAATTGTCCGCCGCCACAGGACATCGCACTCTGTCTCAATTACTTAGATATTGTCATCCAGATGCGGCCAGCGTACAGCAATTGACGACAAAGGTGTATGAAAAATTGGTCAGCACAACTAATTTGAGCGCAATCATCGCGACTAATTCAGACTCAGGAGATGATGATGGCTCTCACTAAACACCAAAAACTTGCAAGAGGGATCAAATCCCTCTTAGATGCTTTAGATGACTTTCACCTAAAAGTGACAAAAGTATCCAATGTTCTTCAATTCCACTTCTATGAAACGCATCTCATCCTTGGCAGGCCACTCATAACGGAAAAAGCACTGGCAACAATGATGCGTACTCACTTATATGCATTGAGCATTTTTTCTCCGAATGAAAAGATGCGCGAGGCAGCCAAATCAGCTCCCTTCATTGGCATGGTTTTAACCCCTGCGTTTTATCCACGTTCTCGAGTCTGCTTCTTTCCGCCAGGAGTTTCAAATGTGATTTGGCATATTCCTTGGGGCGTTAAAATTGTCCTTCCAGAGGAGAATCTTAGAAAGCTCGAAGAAGGAAAGTTAGAAGCGCTGCTCTACTGTGCCTCCAAAGCTGAGATGCCCGAATGGATAGACTGGTATGAAAAAGACAATAAAGCCAATACCTTGACCAATCAATTATGCGCTGTTCATGAATATGGGAAAGAACGAGAACCAGTAATACGAAATCTCCACCAAGGATCACACAAGCTCTTCCTGCAAACGATAAAGGAATATCTCAAGCAGGATTCAAAGATGAGGAGTAGAACACTAGAAACACTAGAGTTTGCTCCTAAAGAAAATACCTCAGTTGCTGAAGCCTACACCCAAGTATCCCATTCGATTACTGCTGGCAAGAAGCGACATTTCATGGACTTTCAGAGACTATGGAAAATCAAGCTCCGAAGACTGATTTTTTCGGGAGTCGCATGGAGTATGGACAAGCAAGAAGCTCTCCTACAAGAACTTCTCTCAATTGAACAACCTAAACAACACTCATCTACTTCTCGATGGAAATCGGGCCATGCAATCGATCGAATCACATTTGGAAAGTTTATCCTTCATTTTGCCGATGAATTTCTTGCAGACATCTTCGGCCGCGAGATCGAAGGAGAAATCGTTCTGCTACTTTGGGTCATGGCCTATATTTCGCAAAACGGCACTCGCTCCTATTCCATCAAACGGCTTTTAGAATTGACAACAGCGAATGTTATTGAAAATAGGTTCCTGATAGATGACGAAGAAATAGAACACTCCGAAGGAGTAGCTATTTTACTGAAGGAATACATCGGAGATCAGCCTTTGAAAAAGCCACAAAACCTGTTTCCTAATCTGGATGCAGACAATCTCGCAGATCGATTCAGGCGAGCCTCTGAAAAAATCCTTCCTCCAGGGACTATTCCTGCTTTACCCGAAGCATTCCTTCTCTTCCCTCACCCTCATAAGAATGTAAGAATGCTTCCAAAACATCTGCGGGAGCAGCGGAAAAATCCTCTTCCAATCTATCATGACCCCATCTCGCATCAAGAACTCAAGCGTCAGCTCGTTGAGAAATCCTCTAATCTTCCACCAAAATCTTAACACATAAGATTCTAATTTAGTCATTTAGATCAATTCCGCTTCCAAATTTTCCGATCACCCGTTTTTTACTGCGTATCGGCTGGATTTGTGTTGCCTGATAATGGGGTTTATTAACAAAGCCGAATTAGGCTTCTAACCTCAGGAGAACAAATCATGACTGATCAAACATATTGCACAGTGAAGCAGATCGCTTCAGACCCCACTTTTTGTTTTACGGTACCGATGCTCAGGTACTACATACTTCACGCCCATAAAAACGGGCTTGCGACAGCACTTCGTCGGGTTGGGGCAAAAAAAGTACTGATCCGCAGGGACCTCTTCATCGCTTGGCTCGAGAAACAGGCAAGAAGATGAATATTAAAAATAAACAAGCCGTCGGTTGGCAAACTCAACGGCTCTAACATACAGGAACAGCTATGAATCATTATACCTCACAAGATATCACAATGGCAAAAAGATTCTTAAGCCATCTTTCACAAGATGAAGAATCTATTTTTGCCTTCCAAATCTTTGACGATCGGAAAAAATCTGGATCGTCAGTAATACCACAAGTACTCTGCGGGACGTTCGATCAATTCGTGGATCAGTTTATGCAACTTCAAGAACAGGGGGCTGGCATTTTCGTCACAATCAATCAAACAGATGGGAAAGGACGGAAAACAGAAAACATCGTTGGAGTGAGGGCTCTTTTCGTCGATCTCGATGGTAGCCCATTGGGGCCAATTTTAAGTGCACCCTTATCTCCGCATATCATCATCGAATCGAGCCCTGACCGTTATCATGCATACTGGATCGTCGAGGGAATCAATCGAGAACATTTTTCTTTGATCCAAAAACAGTTAATCACTCGCTACCAAGCCGATCCCAAAGTTCATGATTTACCGCGCGTTATGCGCCTTCCAGGCTTCCTCCACCAAAAACAAGATTCCTTTCTCACCAAAATCATCAAAGAAAGCGGAGAACAACCCTTCTCTGCACGACAATTTCTGGATGCCTTTGAAATCACTATTTCTTCCCAACCAATACCGCCTATTTCCTCACATAAATCGGTAATCAACAATCCTGTTCTTGAAGCGCTCGAACATCGAGGAATGCTGATTCAAAAACAATCACATCCGCAGGGATGTTGGAGCATCCAATGCCCGTGGGGAAAGCTTCATTCTCAGCAAGACACAGGCACAAAATATTACGAACCAAATACAAATGGCTATTCAACTCATGGATTCAAGTGTTTCCATAAGCATTGCGAACTGAAAACCATTTATGATCTGGCCTCTTTTCTAGAAGTAGATATCCATTGTTCAATGGACCCCATTCCCCTCTATCGCCAAATTGAAGCAGCCCAACCTTTTCCTATGGATGCACTTGGTCCTATTCTTGGACCTGCTGCACAAGCCATGCATAGAGTCATCAAGGCGCCAGACAGCATATGTGCCCAAAGCGTTCTTGCGGCAACCTCACTAGCAACTCAGACTCATGCAAATATTATTATCGACGGTCGAGAGATTCCTCTTTCAGAGTTCTACCTCACTGTCGCAGAGTCGGGTGATCGAAAGAGCGCAACGGACAAAGTAGCTTTAAAGGCGATATTCTCCTGGCAGAAAATGTTAGCTGATTGCTATCGAACAGAATATCCAAAATTCCAGATTGAAAAGGAAGCCTGGGAAGCGAGGAAGAAAGAATGGATCAAAAATCCTTCTTCGGCTTCGACTTTTTCCGAACCACTCCCTTTACCTCCCCTGCGTCCCTTAGTTCTTGCTGAAGAACCCACCTACGAGGGTATCGTCAAATACTTCTCTGCGGATGGTCAACCCAGTATCGGTCTATTTAGCGATGAGGGTGGAAGATTCTTTGGAGGGCATGCCATGGATCGCGATAACCTATTAAAAACACTGGCTGGGTTGTCGTCTCTTTGGGATGGCAAAGAAATTTCGCGGATGAGGGCGGGCGATGGTGACATGCTCCTTTATGGGAGAAGGCTTTCTCTACACTTGATGATGCAAGAAGTTGTTCTCAGCCAACTCCTAAGTAACCCCATCTTTGATTTACAGGGGTTCTTACCTCGCTGTCTGATCGTGTTTCCTCAATCTATGGCTGGAAATCGAACCTATGTCGAAGAAGACCTCTCCACCGATCCCGCTATTAAACGATTCAACGATGCGATAAATCGTCTATTAGACTCGAATGCGATGGGAAGCTCACCCCTTTCTCCAAAGAACGAGATTTCACCTATTTCCCTTTCGTTAAGCCACGATGCCAAAAAGATTTGGATCGCTTTTCATAACAAAAACGAAGAGGAACTGGCAGAAGGCAACCCACGTCATCCAATTCGCCGTTTCGCTAGCAAGGCACCCGAACACGTTTTACGACTTAGTGGCTCACTGGTACTGATTGAAAATCCTGCCGTACGGGAAATTAGCGCGAAGTACATCCAAAGGGCGATCATTCTTATCCAATACTACCTTTCAGAGAGATTGCGCATTCATGGATTTGTCTCGATCAATCCAGACCTCGTGTGCGCAGCTTCTTTGCTAAAATGGTTTTGGAAAGAGAACCATACACAGGTTGGTCTGAGCATGGTTTACCAATATGGCCCCCTCTCTCTTGGTATCAGGAATGCCGCCCGCGCTCGAACGATCATGTCCATCCTCGCAAGCCATGGGTGGGTCATCCCCACTCCAAATCTCGTTATCAATGATAAAAAGAACAAAGAGGCATGGGCGATCAAACCTCCACAAAACATGGAGGTCAGCTAACCCTGCTAATCTGCTAAGGATTTGCACCTAAAGCCAATGAAGCTTTAGCAGTTTAGCAACTTTAGCGAGAGGATTTGAATAGAGAAAATATGGAAACAGCATCGCAGCCCTGGTGCATAAAATTGGAGGACGGTATGGACAAGTATGATTTTTATGATTTTGAGAAGGTTGAAGAGCTCAAAAATCAAAGAGCACGTACGTATATGGATTATGTTAGGCGGTGGCTTGCAGCCAAAGAAAAAGGCAATAGACCTCTTGCGTAACTTCATTCGCTTGCTAAAATTGCCCTTTTTGTCGCATTTCTTGGCAAATTTTTCGACCGTATGTACGCATATGCTCTCAAAATTTGCCAAGAAATGCGTTCAAAAATGATCAATTTTTTCAAGCAAAGCAAGTTGCGCAAGAGGTCTAATGATAAAGCAAAAATGAGAGCAATTAAAGCGATGAGGAAACACAGAGAGCAAGATGAAGAATTCAAAACGATGGCAAGAGAAGCGGGGCATTATTGGTGGTAAGCCATTTTACTTATCAAAGAGGGGCTGATTATGGCTAGATCATGGCAGTATAAACCTTGGGAGCCATGGAGTTATGACAATCACATAAAAGCTCAGATGTATGCGGCTCTTTGGAAAAGCGAAAGTCTATGGAAAAAGAATCGGCCTTTATGTGGTGCTAAGTGCCGAAGCCGAAAGGGTCGTGCCTGCAAAGCCCAGGCCGTGGTGAATTCTAAAACAGGTGAACCGATTAATGGACGTTGCCGAATGCATGGAGGCTTGTCAACGGGAGCAAAAACACAAGAAGGCAAAGATAAAAGCAGAGAAGCCGCACATCGTGGGATGCTTGCTTATTGGGCAAGAAGGCGAGAATTTCTTCCCTAATATGCGCGTGCGTCATGGGGTGCATATAAGTCTGACCGTCGGCAATGCCTTTTAAGATACGCAAAAAATATGGAAAAATCATTGACTTTCACCAGGCAAAAGTGAAAAAATTTCCTTCCTATCAAGGTGGATATTATGACAACACATCCCATTGCGGATTCAAGGCTATCGACTCATGCTCTTCCTGTTGGATACAAGGAGTTTTTAGAGGAAATTAAGGGAAGGATTCGGGAGGCACAGATTAGGGCCAGCCTATCTGTGAATAAGGAGCTCGTTCTTCTCTACTGGTCTATTGGTAAATCTATTCTTGATAAACAAGCTGTAGAGGGGTGGGGTGCCAAGATTATTGAACGAATGGCTAAAGATTTGACCTCGGATTTTCCAGGGGTGTCTGGGTTTTCTGTGAGAAATCTCAAATATATGAGGAAATTTGCAGAGGTTTATCCTGATTCTCAATTTGTGCAGGCACTGCTTGCACAATTGCCTTGGTGGCATAACATGCTCTTACTAGAGAAGTTAAAAGACCCATTAACGAGGGAATGGTATGCCCATGAGGTGATAAAAAATGGATGGAGTGGCAGAGCTTTAGAGGAAGCAATTCGATCCAATCTCTATGATAGAAAAGGGAAAGCAATCACAAATTTTCGCGAGAGGCTTCCCGCTCCTCACTCTCAACTGGCCAAGGACATTCTAAAAAGCCCTTACAATTTCAGCTTCTTAACCTTAGAAGATGATTACATAGAGCAAGAACTAGAAAGAGGGCTGGTAGATAACCTGGAAAAGCTCATTCTTGAATTAGGGCAGGGTTTTGCCTTCATCGGCAGGCAATATCATATGGAAATTGCTGGAGATGACTACTATTTGGATATGCTCTTCTATCATATTAAATTGCGCTGTTTTTGTGTGGTGGAGCTAAAAACGACAGATTTCAAGCCAGAGTATGCTGGTAAGCTCAATTTTTACCTCACGGCTGTGGATCGACAGCTAAAGCATCCATCCGATAACCCTTCTATTGGCATGATTATCTGTCGTACTAAAAATGATTTGAAAGTTGAGTATTCTTTAGAGAGAAGTACGATGCCCATGGGAGTATCAGAATATGCAGTAACCATTATGGATGCACTGCCGAAAGAACTTCAGGGCACCTTACCAACTGCTGCTGAAATTGAAGCAAAACTCACCCAGCATCGGACAGAGGATGTTTTGGAAAGGGACGAAGTGTAAAAATTTTTTAACTCAAAGTCGGTTTTTAAGTCTTTTATAACAAGCAAGATATGTTTCTATAGACATAAAAACTCAAAATTGTGTATAATTAAGCCGCTTATGCTTCGTGGCATAGGCGATCCATTTAAGGAGAGGCTATGAAACAGGAACAATTTGACTATGGGACGAGGCCATATTCGGCTAAGTCTGGTCTATCCATGTACATCTTATCAAGCTCTGTACGCGTTCATCATCATTCTTCTCATCATGAGCATCTCGCTCATTAATTTTTCCTCTAAATTTTTTACATATTTTTTGAGCTGGTTTTCTTGACTTAAGAACCACGCGTTCTTTTGCTAATAACCATTCAAAAAACAGAAACTTTTTAACAACCATTCTTTTCATGCAGTGTTCATGAAAAGAGTACAAATATATATGGAGATTTTATGACTAGTTTAGTTACTCAAAGAAATTTTTTAAGTGAATTATTGCCGTATAAGGCTTCTACTAAAATTAATGGAAGCCTGAGAACAGGACTTAAGGAGTACAGTTTGCTCTTAGCAGCAACGAAGCAAGCAATGATCGCTGTACAGAGCGGCGATCTAGAACAATTTGATGCAGTTGTTGGTGAAAATGCCTGCCAAATTCGCGCGGTTAAAATTGCAATGGCGTTTCCTAAATATTTGGAAGCAATTGAATCTGTTCAAGCTCAAATCGCAATAGCTCAACAGAAGATGGAAAAGTTATCCAAATCTTTGGAACCTCTTATGAAAAGTGGGGTATCTTTACAAACGTTGTTACAAGAACAAGGTTTAGATATTGCACTAACAGCCGATGAGCTCTTCTTAGTGGAATCTTTCCTACTCTCGGTTGCAAAAACAGTAAAAGCATCGAAAGCCTCCTCTCCTTTATGCAGAAATGATGCAGCTGATCCGAAAAAGTTGAAACAATTTGAAAAAGAGGTCTCAACAAGTTTTACTGACAATCTTGTTAGAAAAATGCGGCAACTCTTATCAACAGCCTCTGTGGATTTTGTTCGTGAACAGGCAAAATCTTTGGATGATAGGCAATTAGAAGCGATGTGTTCTGAGCGTTTTACAGTTAGCTATAACAGCTGGCCGTGCATTCCTATGTTTTGGACCTATAAAACCCTTCTTTTGGCAGCACAAAAAATGGGCGTTCCTCTTGTAGTGTGTGCCAAATTCTTAGCAAAGGACATGGAGTATCTTCATTGTTCGTGAAGAATGTCTCTTTTTCAAATCAAATCTAAACAGTCGCAATCAAACTTATGAAGCAGTCACTCCTTACCCACGCGATTTAGTCTCATCAGCAATCGTTGTACAGGGAGTTGTTGCATCAACATCATTACCCTCTGCAGCAGCATGGAAGAGCGCGATCTCAGCATTGAATTTAGGAGTCATTCTCGCAGGAGCAGCCGATCACAGGCAATATCCTGATCCTGAAGAAGACCGAAGGATTGAAGAGCTAGGAGATGAGGAATTTGAAAGCTATCGAAAAATGGCTCGTGCAAGTGGCTATGCTTTAGAAAATCCTAGCACATTTTTTATCCAACACGTTTATCCAACAACTGTTGGAAACCTCCCTCAAATCGCATTAAAAGCCAGATTAGCAGAGAAAGTTATACAAACTTTTCTGCCAGAACGATCTATAGCAGAATGGCCTCAGAGAGTTGTCACTCAAATCATGGGCTATCTTGAGGAGGAGGTATAGATGAGTTCTTGCAGCGTTAAAAAACAATCCTGGTGGCAACTGTTAAGCATCCAAACTGGGGGGACAATCTGTCTCCCCGTTATCATGATTGGCAGTCTTGTTTGTCAAAAATTTGGGTGGGTTGCCGCATTACTGAGTGTAGGTACTGGCAATCTGTTTTTGTTGGTTTTGGGATACCTTCTAGCATCTTTGAGCACATACCGTCCCCAAAGCACTGTGGAACACGCTACAACCTATTTTGGCAAGACAGGTAAGTGGCTTTTTGGATTTGTAATGATCCTTTCCATGTTAGGTTGGTTTGGCATTCAGTTGAATGTAATGAGCCTAAGCGCAGCTCAAGTTTTTAGTGGATTAGGGTTTTCAATTCCCTTTCTTCCTCTCAATATTGGAATGGGTCTAATCATCAGCTTGATCATGTGTCTTGGCATGAAAGCGATGAAGAACTTGTCTTACATTAGCGCTCCACTGTTAGCCATTACCCTCCTTTATGCTGCTTTTTCTGCTGGAGGAGTTATGCCTGCTATGACTTCTCTACCTATCTCATGGATTTCGGGTCTTTCTTTGGTGATTGGGGCTAATATTGCGGCTGTTATTGATTTGCCAACTTTTTTTAGGCACGCAAAATCAAAAAAAGATGCAAAGCTCTGCATTCTTTTACTCTATGGGATAGTAGTTCCTTTAATTGAAATCATTGGGGTTTATCTTTTCTCTATCATAGGAGGAAATTCCATCTTGGATACGCTGCAGATAGGACACGGCGCTTTGTGGGCGATGTGGACCTGCTGTTTTGTCCTGCTATCAGGATGGCAAACAAACAATGCAAATTTGTACTCCTCTATTGCTTCTTCCGCTTCATTGCCAGGTACGTTCCCTACTTGGGTTCGAGCCATTGCTTTAGGAGGAATAGGCACTTTGATCGCCTGTTTTAACCCTCTAGGAAACATTGAATCTGTTCTTGATTTTTTAGGGATTACCATCGGAGGAATGGGGGCTGTCATTCTTGCTAACTATCTCATGGAAAGAACGACTACAAACTATACACCGATTCCGCAGGTATCTCTTGTGAGCTGGTCTATAGGAGTTGTAATCAGCATATCCTCCTCATTGTTGCAATGGTGGACAACAGGTGTTCCTGCCATGGACGCTTTCCTCACATCATTTTTAATACAAACAACTTTAAATCTTATTTATCAAAGGAGAAAAACTTATGAAAGAATTGACAGTTAACGATTTAGAAGACTTGAGTCTAGGAAGTGCTGTCTTGGGTTCAGGAGGTGGCGGAGACCCTTCTTACGCTGCTTTAATGACACGCTATCTAATCGAAAAATATGGCCCTATACAAATAATCACAGTAGATGAGCTCGGGGAAGATGATTTGGTAGTGCCTCTTTCTATGATGGGAGCTCCTCTCATCAATATGGAAAGATTACCTAGCGGCAATGAATTAAACATTCTTCTTCAAACGATTGAAGATCGCTTAGGGCGCAAGCCGACTGTTTTAATGGCGGCTGAAATTGGGGGAGCAAATGCTTTTACACCGTTATTGGCTGCAGCAAAATTAAAATTGTCAGTCTTAGATGCCGATATGATTGGCAGAGCCTTTCCTGAATTGCAGATGAGCAGTTGTTTTTTAAAAAATCTTGAAAGTACCCCTGCTGTTATGGTGGACTGTCTCGGTAATCGTGTGATTATTGAAACTTCAAATGCTAAGACTTTGGAAAAAATAGCAAGATCAGTGACTGTATCTATGGGGTCTAGTAGTGCTGTAGGATTCTACCTGATGAAAGGAATTGAGGTTCCTGGAAGTGTAGTTACAGGTAGTTTATCAAAGGCCTTAAGTTTAGGGAATGCTATTAGGACAGCCCAAGAGGCTGGAAAAGATTCTATTCAAGCGCTTGTCCAAAGTGCAAACGGAGTGACAATAGGACGTGGCACTCTTATTGATGTGAATCAAGAAGTAAAAGATGGATTTCTGCAAGGCTCTGTTACCCTTCTATGCGATAAAGAAAAAATTCAATTGTTCTATCAAAATGAATATCTACTCGCCAAAAAAGGAGCTGAAGTTCTGGCTTCTACACCAGATATTTTGGTCTTATTGGATGAAAATAGCGGCACTCCTTTGACTTCCGAAATGCTACGATACGGACTCCAAGTTGCTCTCATTGTACTTCCTGCTCCAGACATTTGGCAGACCTTGGACGGCCTTAAACTTGTAGGACCCAAAGCCTTTGGGTATGAAATCGACTATCAACCCATTTTGCAAACAATCATAGGAGGTTAATTTATGACAAAGTACGTTATTGGGATGGATATTGGAGGAACAAATACGGATGCCGTCCTTTTGGATGAACAAAACAAGATTGTTTGGGCCGTCAAAACAACTACCACCGAAGACATCAGTCTGGGATTTGAGGCTGCCTTAACCAATTTAATAGAACAATCAGCTGTTAGCCCAGAGCAAATTCAAGGTGTCTTTTTAGGGACAACCCATGCAACAAACGCCATTTTGCAAAAAAGGGATTTGTTCCGTGTTGGGGTGATTCGGATCGCAGGACAAAGACCAGAAACATTACCCGTAGCCTTTGCATGGCCTATGGAGCTAAAAAATGCTGTCATCGGAGGAATAGAAACGATCAGAGGAGGATTAGAATGTCACGGAGGCACTTTAACTGATCTCTGCAAAGAAGAAACCCGTAAAGCTATCCTGTCTCTTCTTGAAAAAGAGGTGAATAGTATAGCTATTATAGGTGTTT
>JAGWKO010000061.1 GCA_028873295.1 Verrucomicrobiota bacterium | reverse complement strand
GATGGGAAGGATGTGCATGATACGCATGATAAATTTATCATGCGTATCATGCACATCCTTCCCATCGTGTTTTCTTTCTGAGACTAAAGGCCAGTTGTCAACTCTTGAACCATTTTCGGTATAGTCCTTTCGTGAACGAGCCCGAGCCCCTCATCTGCGGCCAGTGCATGGCCTCAAGGCGGGGGAGTGAACTGGCACCTTGACTTATCCAAAAATTTTTGAGACGATCTCGATCATGTTTTTCGCAGATCTCATGGATGAACCCACCGCCCTTCCCACCACAGACTTTGGGTCGGCTCTTCTGCGCATGGTGATAGCGCTTGCGATCCTTCTCTTTCTCCTTGGCGCTACCTACTGGCTTCTGCGGCGCATCATTCGTCATCGTTTGACAAAGGGAGTAGGCGTGGAGGCGATCCAGCTTGTGGAAAAGAGGATGATTAGCCCTAAAACAACGCTCTACCTCGTCTCTGTCGACAACAAGCGCATCCTCTTTGCCGAATCGCAACTCGAGGTCACACAGCTCTCCCACACACTTTCTCAAGAATCCCAAAACTCAGAGCATTAAAAAATCCACCACCTCTGCGACAGTGCGATCAATCTCCTCGTCACTATGCGCTGCAGAGACAAACCAAGCCTCATTGGGAGAGGGCGGAATATAAATTCCTCTTGAAAAAAGCCTTTGGAAAAGACGCGCAAACAAAGGAAAATCGCACGCTTTTGCCTCCTCCTCTGAGCGAACCTCTTTTTGTCCGAGAAAGAGCGTGAGAAGAGAACCAACCCTCTGTAGAGTTGCAGGCAGTTTGTAGCGATCGATTGCCTCCTGGATGGGAAGAGCAAGTCTTTTGCTCTTGCGCTCCAGCTCTTCGTAAAATCCGGGAAGAGCGATGGCCTTGAGCGTAGCAAGTCCCGCAGCCACTGCTACAGGATTGCCCGACAGAGTTCCTGCCTGATAGACATCGCCGAGGGGGGAAAGAAGATCGAGAATTTCTCTTTTCCCGCCTACGGCAGCAAGAGGGAATCCCCCACCGATGATCTTGCCAAGGCAGGTAAGATCCGGATCTATCTGAAAAACCCCCTGAGCGCCCTGCAAAGAGAGCCGAAATCCTGTGATCACCTCATCGAAAATCAGCAAAGCTCCGATGCGCTTCGTCTCTTCTCGAAGAAACTGCAAAAGATCGGGATGGGGAGGAACAACACCCATATTGGCAGCAACAGGTTCCAAAATCACTGCAGCAATCTCACTTGCCACCGGAGAGGCAAAAAGAGAGCGCAGGACGGAAAAATCGTTGAAGGGAAGCGCAATGGTCTCCTGAACAGTTGCATTTGGGACGCCGCGCGATGTCGCAAAAGAAGCCCCTGATCCCGCACGCACAAGAAAAGGGTCTGCATGGCCATGATAGTGACCAATAAATTTTACGAATTTCGAGCGACCCGTATAGGCGCGTGCAAGACGCAAGGCTGTCATCGTCGCCTCTGTCCCAGAGCTGACAAGCCGAACCTTCTCCATCGAAGGCACTCTTTTCTGAATCTCTTCTGCGAGCTCTACCTCACCTCTTGTCGCTATGCCGAAGCTGGAGCCCTGCTCCATCCGCTGCGACACAAGAGAACAGATGCCAGGGTCTGCATGCCCCAGGATAAGGGCTCCCCAACTCATGCAATAATCGATGTAAGAGTGGCCGTCGACATCCCACACCTTCGCCCCCTTCCCCTTTTCAACAATCAGAGGAACGGGAAGAAGGCCCTTTGCCGCGCGTACAGGTGAATTGACACCTCCAGGAATTGCAAGGCTCGCTCGCTCGTAAATAGCAGTCGAAAAAGGGCGCATGGAAAAATAATGTGTGCAATCTCCTTTTTTTTCAAAAAGAAAATGCATATTCTCTACAGATGTGGAGAAACTCCTACTCTTCTGTCCCCTTGCGCTCTTTTCCCTCTCCTACGAAGTAGAGATTGCAGGCGTTCCCCAAGGCCCTCTCCTCTCAGCCTTGCACGACACCTCTCAACTCATCTCGTTGCAGGATCGCCCTCCCGCCTCTCTCTATGGCCTGCGCTACCGCATGCAGGAGGATATCCCCGAGCTCACCAAAGTGCTCCACGCCTTCGCCTACTACGATGCTGCAGTGCACATGCGCCTTGGAACAGAAGAAGAGCCCTATCATGTGGTGATCGATGTCGATCTCGGCCCTCCATTTCTGCTCGGCTCCTACGAGGTCTACCATGGGGACTGCAAAGAACGGGCAGAAATAGCTAGCTGCCCTGACTTCTCCCCTCAGGAACTCGGCCTTCACATTGGACAGGCAGCCCTCTCTTTAGACATCGTCAATGCAGAACTCAACCTGCTCTCCCAGCTTGCGCGCTGTGGCTATCCCCTCGCCTTTGTCGAAAAGCGCAGAGTGGAGGTGGATCTTAAAGACAAAAGCGTGGAGGCTGCCGCCTGCGTGCAGGAGGGGCCTCTTGCACACTTTGGCCCAGCCACTTTCTTTGGCCTCGAGCGCACCTCTCCCCGCTTTCTTGAATCCAAATTGGGATGGAAAGAAGGAGAAGTCTATAACGCCGACCTCGTGCAGGAAACGCAGGAGAGACTTCTTAAGTCGGAGCTCTTTTCTTCCGTCTACATCAGCCATGGAGAGAAGCTCGACGAGAAGGGCGAATTGCCGATGAAATTTCGCATCCAGGAAGCACGGCAGCAAAGGATTGCAGTGGCAGCCTCTTATGGCACCGTCGATGGGCCTGGCGGCAGCATTGCCTGGACGCACCGCAACGTGAGCGGCATGGGCGACATCTTAAGTGGAAGAGGCGAGGGCTCTTACCGCTATATCTCCGGAGGGCTCTATTATACGCGCCCCGATTTCCCCGCCTTCTCCCTCTCTATGCGCGTCTTTGGCGAGACCTTCTATGAAAACATCCGCGCCTACCACTCCTACATCTACAGGGCCGCTCAGTTTTTTGATTGGAGCATCAATGAAGCAAGCTCTCTTTCCGGGGGCTTAAAGGCAGAGCATATCAACATCTCTCAAGCAGCAGTCAATGGCACCTACCTCCTTTTTGGACTCCCCTTCTTCATTCGCTACAACAATGCGGAAAACCCGATCAATGCCACAAAGGGGTTTTCCCTCTCCTATTCCATCACTCCCTATCAATCGCTCTTTTATTCAAACCAGCACTTCGTCAAGCAAAAGCTCACGGGCAATGCCTACATTCCGATCGATCCCTGGCGCAAACTGGTCCTTGCGCTCAGGCTGCAGCTCGGCTCCATCGCGGGAGGCTCTTTTGATGCCGTTCCCATGATCAAGCGCTTTCTCGGTGGCTCTCTCGACGACCTGCGCGGCTATCGCTATAAAACAGTAAGCCCTCTGGAGGATAGAAAACCCCTGGGAGGGCGCTCTGCCATTTTTTCCTCGGCAGAGTTGCGCTGGTATGTCACAAAGACAATCGGGGTTGTCCCCTTTGGCGATTTTGGAACAGTCACACTCACCCAGCTCCCCGATTTTACTGCCAGATGGTTCAAATCGGTCGGCCTCGGCCTGCGCTACTATACTTTCTTCGGCCCCATCCGCCTTGATGTCGGCTTCCCCCTCGACCGAAGGCGCGGCATTGACCCAAAATTCCAAGTCTATGCAACAGTAGGACAGACATTCTAGATGAAAAAATTCATTTTCCTTCTC
This sequence comes from Verrucomicrobiota bacterium, assembly GCA_028873295.1. Classification (GTDB taxonomy): domain Bacteria; phylum Chlamydiota; class Chlamydiia; order Chlamydiales; family SM23-39; genus JAGWKO01. The sequence goes on along the minus strand of JAGWKO010000061.1, from coordinate 3,928 downwards.
CTCTTTCTTGGACTTTCCGCTTTTGGCCTGCTCTTCCTGCAAAGCCCCACTCTGCACAAGCTTCTTGTCGCCCGCTTGGAAAAGAGCGCAAAGAGCGAAGGCTGGGAACTGCATGTGGAAAAAAGCAGTGGCCTTCTCCCCCTCTTTTTCAATGCAGAGGGGGTCTCTCTTAAAAAGCCGGGACTTCAGCTCTTTGTTGACAAATGCCGCGGTGAGATTTCCATTTTGAGTCTCTTTAAGGGACCTTTTCGCCTCATCAATTTTCATATCGGCACAATCACTTTTGAGTTCCAGGGAGAAAGCATTTCGACATCTTCATCCACTTCATTAATCATCGATCATCTTGCGATCGACCATCTCTGTTGGGATAAAGAGTGCGTGGACTCTCTCAGCGGATCGCTTCACCTGCGCAATTCTCAAGGCAAGGCGCGTGGGAGCTTCCTGTGGGAAGAAAAACCCTTTGCCTTCGACGGCGCCTTCAAGGGCAACTTCGGTCGTATCTGGGTTGATTCTCCATGGGGCGCTACGACCTTTGAGATCGAGCGAAAAGAAAATGGGATGCTGATTCACGGGGAAGGTGCAGAACTACAGCTCACCCTTCCTCATTTTTCTCTCTCCTTCCGCTCTCTCCAGGCGGAAGGAAACTTTGGAAAGGAGGGCATCGATGCCACTGTCTCTATCGGCAATTTGCACGATCTTCCCACTGAGCTCTATGGTGATCTCTATGGCTCTCTCCAAGGCACTCTTCGCGGTTCCTTAGAGAGCGGATTCCTTCTGGAGGGCGAAGCAGCAGACATCTATTGGAGAGACCTTAGCTGCAAAAGCTGCGCCTTTCGCTTTGACCCGAACCAAAAGGTCAGACTGCAAGCAAGAGACCTTCTCTGGCACACTCTGCAGTTACAGGATGCTCTCCTGGAGGCAGAAAAAAAAGAGGCATGGCAATTTCAGTGCGCAGCTTCGGGGGATTGGCTCCGCCCAATAGAGTTCCAATGCTCCGGAGAGATCACGTCGCAATACACAGGTACTCTCACCACTTTTTCCGGCACTTTTTACAATCATCCCTTCAGCCTCCAAAAACCTCTTTTTTTCTCTCCAGAGCACCTTGGCCCTCTTTTTCTCACCGTGGGAGAAGGAGAACTTCTTGGTGAATTCATACAAAAAAAAGAAGATGGCTCCCTTGTTCTTTCCCTAAAAAACTTTCCTCTTGATCTCCTCTCTTTAAATCCCCTTGAGGTTCCCATTTCAGGTCTCGTCGACGCCTCCCTGTCTCTTGCATCGCACTCAAGTCTTGTAACAGGGACTGCAGAGATGGAGTTGCGGCAAGTAGAGGCTGGCGCGTTTCGGACTGCGGGCCATTTAACAGGCCTGCTCACAGATAATCTCTTCACGCTCTCCGGCCATCTCGGCACTCTTTCCCATCCTCTGGTTCAAATCAACCTCTCTCTTCCTCTACATCTCCTTTATCCCTTCCATATCGCCTGGATCAGTGGCGCCCCTCTGGAAGGGCAACTTGCCTATAGCGGCACTGTGGAGGAGGTTCTCGATTTTGCCAACCTCGGCATGCACCATCTAAAAGGCGAGATTATGTGCGACCTTTCCCTCTCCGGAACGCTTGAACATCCTGAAGTAAAGGGGGCCTGCCATCTCCAGAAGGGCCAATATGAGAACTATCTGACAGGCGTAACCCTTGCAGACCTCGACCTGGAACTCAAGGGAGAGGGCGCGCAGATGGAACTGAATCTTTTCGCGTTCGATCTTCTTCATCTTGGGACTCTGCAAGCAAAGGGGATCATGCAGCTGGAGCAGCTCTTCCCCTTTCAGATCGAGGCAGTGATAGACGACTTTGCTCTTACGCAGATCGATCTTGTCCAGGCGTCTGCCAATGGCGCTCTGACGCTCTCTGGCAACATTCAGGGTGCGCATCTCTCAGGTTCGATCGATCTTCAGAAAACAGAACTGCATATTCCAAGCCATATTCCAAAACCCATTCCGGAGCTCAGCGTCGTCTATCGCAATGCGACCCAGCCAGTGGCAGCGCCACCTCGCCCTATGCCTCCCTCCTGGCCGATCTCTCTTGATCTCACAGTCAAAACACCGGAGGGGATCAGCATCGATGGTCGCGGCCTTTCTTCAGAGTGGAATGGAGACTTTCATCTTGGAGGGACCTATCTGCACTTTTTGACTGAAGGAAAATTGGAACTTCTGCAGGGCGAATTCATCTTTGCCGGCAAAACATTTGCACTGACGCAAGGCTCTCTCTCCTTTCGCGGCAAGGCGCACGAGGTGCCCTTTCTTCATCTTGCAGGCGTGATCCATGTAAAAGATGTTGAAATCTCGGTCACTCTGAAGGGTCCCCTCAACCGCCCTCAGGTAACGCTCACCTCCTCTCCGCCTCTTCCGATGAGCTCCATCGTCTCCTACCTTCTCTTCGGTCAGGAGCTCTCGGAGCTCAACAGCTTCCAGGCTCTGCAGCTCGTAGCAACAATCGCCTCTGTTGCAGGAGAGGGCCCCGATGTGATGGAAGAGACGCGCCGCGCTCTCGGTGTCGACCGCCTTGAAATCGTCTCTCTTCCCGGCAATGAAGAGAACATCACAAGCGCCATTGCCGTTCAAGTGGGTAAGTATGTGGGAGAAAATGTTCTTATCTCCTACACCCAGAATGCAGAATTTGCAGCAGGCAATATCAGCATCCAAATCGAATTGCCGCATGGCCTGACAATCCAGCTCGACAATGACCAGATCATGGAGCAGGGGAAGTTCGCTCTACAGTGGAATTATAATTACTAGTATCAAAAACGAATCGCATGCAATCGCTTATTTTTCTCGCTTTGATTATTACCTCGTTATTACTTGGCCATGAAGGAGGAAGTTTTGAAGACAATCAAATACGATTCGCCTCTCAACACTTACCCAAGTTGTTAGATCATGAGTCTGGCAGATGTCTTTTGCTGGGCACTTCCGGGATGGTTTGTTCAGAATTACGCAAGCAAATGCCACTTGTTGAATTTGAAGAAATCTCCTTATGGGATAGACATTTGTGGAACAAGTATGTCCTGGAAAAGGATTGGAGATGCAAGTTTGACTGTATAATTGCAATTAACATTCTTGATAGAGACCAAAATCGCAATCAGCTGATACACATAATTTTTGATTTATTAAAGCCAGAAGGCAAGGCTGTGATCTATGTCGATCCACAAAATAAGGATGCATTTACTCAACGCATGGAGCAAAGCATTAGGCATTCAGAATGGGCGAAGCGGATTCCAATTGTTCCATCTTTATCTCTTTCTGAATATCAATCAATTATCGAAAGATTCGGTTTTTGCATCTTGGATCAGTCTCCAGATGAATATAAAATTTATTTTCCTGATTCCTTTATTGCGTTTTTGTCAGTAGTGTGGTTTGTTTGTCCTCGTTGGCCGGTCCCCAGGAATGAATGGGACGAAGAGCAATTTGCCGGAAAGATGAGAGATTGCCTCAAATCCCGTTGGCCGATTCCTGAAAAAAAATGGGATGAAAGGCAATTTATAGGAGAGACAAGAGATCGTCTCAAATGGTTAGAGGAAGAATGTAAAGTATCCGAGGATTTTCCGAGGTACAAGAGTTGGATTGAAGATGTTTTACCAACCCACTACTTCGTTGTCCAGAAGTTATTTTAATCTATACAAAGTTAGTCTATTTATCTTAAATTAATTCTCTATGAATGACAGTGAGATTTGGTGGAGAATTTATTCTCAAATTGTTGAAAGAAAAAAGTTGAAGAAAGGCCCGATAGACGTCTATACCTTTCGTGAATGAAGAATTGACGTGATAAAAATTTCAGTTGACAGCATAATGCTGGCATGAGTTTTTTAGATCCGTTCGAAAAAGAAGAACTTCTGGTTAAGCATAAAAAAGAACGTGATGGCCGCGTTCGAGATCGAATCAA
>JAGWKO010000060.1 GCA_028873295.1 Verrucomicrobiota bacterium | reverse complement strand
CTTTCTAGACATCCTTATCAAGCATATCATGCAAATCCTTCCTATCATGCTCTTCTTGCCTTGAGCAGCGTTTTTTTTACGACACTTCCTGCAACTTTTCTCATTAAATCCTAGTTCTTGCTGTCAACTCTTGAGGTTGTTTGTGTATATTATTTTTGTATAACAGATTATGTCATACAAGCTCTCAATTGTAAATATAAAAATATTATTTCAATGCTATTTAGAGTATTTATTTGCAATAGGAGGGTCGTACTTGAAGATCTGACCATCGATTTCGATTTTGCGATAGACCCACTCCTCATTGTTTTCTCGAAGGAGGCGGTCGCAGCCCATGATGAATCCGCGCAGGAAGCCATAGTGATCCATGGCTAGTTTCATATATTGGGAAGAGCTGGGGCGGTAATGGCTGCGCGGTCCGTCGACAGGAGAGATGACGTTCTGATGAAAGGCGATGACGCCCTGCGCAATCAGTGTCGCAAGCGATTTTTCTGGCAGAGGTTCTTCAGTATGTTGCGGAAGAAGAGCGGTGTCTTTGCCCCAGGGTTCAAAAAAACCGGGACGAGCGTTAGAAGGTGTGCTCCAGCATAAGCACAGGAAACAGATTGTGCTGATTGAGCAGAGTCGTTGCATAGCGGTCGTAGAGCCTCTCGTTATAAAATTTCGCCTCTTCCCCAGCGCCATAAATCCCTCCAAAATACCAGCCAGCCTCAAAACCCAGCGTAATAATGCCCCCCGCTGTATGGCCATGATGAAAAAATTCATAGGCCGCCACGATAAAAAGAGAGTTGAGCAGAAGAGCCGTTGTCGCCGACTTGTATTGCCCGATGTAAAAGTAGCCAGCTCCAGGACAAAGGGCATTGAAAATTTGCGCCTTGGGAACCGATTTTTTGTTTTCATAGTAGTCATCGAGCAGCTCGCTGAGATAGGAGGGGCCATGGAAGTGAGAGGCAAAGCAGGAAATGGTGTCGAGGTCTCCGCAGCGAATCGCCTGGGAGAGCGAAAGTTTTTCTGCAGTCTCGGGAAAGGCGCTCTCCATCCATTCCAGAATGCACTGCTGCTTCTCACAGTCACACATCTCCCCATAACATTCATAGAGAATAAGAAGAAGATCCCTGTAGGCGGGGAACGTCTTGTCTACTGCGCGAAGATCGCTCTTCTCGAAAGCCTCAATGGCATCCTCATAGCGCTTGCCCAGGAAGTAGCAAAAAAGGATGTCATACTCAATCTCCAGCTTTCGCTCAGGATTGGGGACGAGGAAAAGCGCGCGCTTGAATGTCGAGACTGCGCGGTAAAGATCGAGTTCTGCTGCAAACCCGCGAGCAATGATCACCTCCCTGCCCCAGTCAGATGCTTTCTCCTCAGGCGAAAGAGGCGGAAAAGCGCTGGAAAGCCCTTCCAAATGGCGATCCTGCAGTTGATAACTTACCTTAGGATCAAGGCGATCGGGGACGCGATAGCAGCCGCAGCACAGTAAAAGAAGAAAAAAAAGTTGAATCACTCGTCGTCAATAGTTTTTAACAATTCTATCGATTCGTTGTAGTTATGCTCAAGGAATGGTGTTGCCGATTGGTCGCGGAAAAACTCTTCCTGTTCTCCTGTAACTCGTTGCATATCCTCCAGCGAATTGAGAATGTAAGGGCGAAGGAAAATCACAATATTTTGTGTCGAGACGGTATCTGCAGAGTGCGAAAAGGCGGCGCCCAGCATGGGAAGTCCGCCAAGACAGGGAATCCCTGTTTTTTGTTTTGTGTTCGAGTTGTTAACAAAGCCGCTCAAGATAAGAAAATTGCGATCAGGCACGTGCACTGTCGTCTGCATGCTCGTTTTGCTTGTGATGATACCGTTTGCTGTTTGCGACTGGAAATTGAGCTGTGTTTGGTTGTTCACCGTTGTCTGTTCTCTGTCGAGATTGATGTCGAGAGTGACGATGTTGGAGTTGCCGAGGACCGGAGTGAGCGTGAGTTTGAGGCCAATATCGCGGTATTCGAGGTTGGAGGTGAGGATAGTCGCGCCGATTTGCGTGTTGTTGACGAAGGAGCCTGTAAAGGGGATGTTGGAACCGGAGAAGAAGACGGAGGTGCGCCCATCCTGCGTGAGGATTTTTGGCGTATTGACAATCGTCGTCTCATTGTCTGTTTGTAGCGCTGTGAGGAGGGATCCCAAGGTGAGGAAGGTTTTCCCCTTGTGTTTGATCACCTCTCCAATAACGCCGAGGTCAAAGCCGGTGCTTGGAGGAATGTTGCCCACCGGGTTGGGAGGAAGAGGCGGTTGCAGCTTGCTCAAGTTGGAGACAAAAGCATCGGGGGAAAGCGCCTCTGTTGTGTTGTAGGTGGTGGCGCCAAATCTCTCGTTGAACTGGTAGTTGCTGCCCCACTCAAGGCCGAAGTTGAGCGCGTTGGTGAGGCTCGTCTCAATGACGAGAATTTCGATGAAGACCTGTTTGAGAGGGATGTCGAGATTTTTGACGAGCTCCTTCAGACGTGTCAGGGTCTCAGGATCTCCAGAGCAGAGAAGAGAGTTTGTGACATCGAGCCATTGGATGGAGCGAATTGCGTTGAGCAGATTTTGGTTGACAGGTGCCTCACTTGTTACAAGGTCTTTGGCAATCTGTCTTAGCGCCCCCTGAATCTCATCGCCGCGGTGAAACTGCAATTTGTAGACAAGAAAGCTCGTGTTATCAATTGCTTGAATGCCTGAGCCGACGACGGGGAGGGTCTCATGCACGTTGGCGGGGATATCGAAATCTTTTAACAGCACGTTGACCTGATCGAGCGCAGGTTGCGTTCCTGTGAAGATGAGCGAGCTTGTCTTTTCTACCCAGCGCATGGAGGCAATTGCATTAAAGAGATCGGGATCGCTGAGGCCGCTCATTTTGAGATTGCTCGCAAAGTCCTGCATCATGCGCTCCAGGTCTGGCCCCGGAACAATCAGGGGACGATAGACGAGATAGCGCGTCGAAACAGGCCCTTGAGAGACGAGTGCGGGAGTTTGTCCCTGGGGGGTAACAGGCGCAAGAGAGGGAAGGTCAAAGCTGTTTACCAGCGTCTCCACTCTGGAGAGCGACTCCTCTTTGCCGGTGAAAAGAAGAGAGTTCGTCTCTTTGATATATTTTACGCTGCGCAGGGCAGAGAGAAAATCCTTATCCGCCTCTCCGGAAGCTGCGAGATCTGTAGTGATCGATTGCAGTGCGCTGACGATTTGCGGCCCTCCTGCATGCTTGAGTTTGTAGAGGAGGAACGTAGTTTTGCCCACATGCTGGATAGGAATGTGCGTTGTGGGCGGGATGTCGACATCTTGCAGAAGGGCCTGTACTTTTTGCAGGGAGTCTGCGTTTCCGGTAAAGATGATCGAATTGGTCGCCGAGACATAGCGGGCCGAGCGGATTGTCTGAAGAAGAGAGGGGTCTGCAAGATGCGCCTCCTCCAGGCTGGTGCCGATATCCTGCAGCGATTTCTCGATGTCCGGCGCTGATAGATAGCGCGGTTTATACATGAAAAAGCTGTTGCTGACAGGAAGCGCTGGCTGCGGTTGATCATACTCTGCAATCAGATCCTTTAACTGTGTCAGAGTGTCCTGTTTTCCTGTTAAAACAAGGGAGTTTGTTTCAGGGACATACTTGATCTCTTCGATTGCCTCGTAGAGAGCTTCTCCGCTCGGCCCTGCTTTTTCCAGGTCATGTGCGAATTTGTCGAGCCGCTGCTCCATCTGATCGGTTGTGATGTGTTGCAGTTTGTAAATTACATAACCTGGTTTTGCAACAGCTGCCTCAGGGGTGTCGAAATTGCGAAGAAGCTGCTGGATTTTGTCCAGATCCTCCTGAGAGCCGCTGAAGAGGAAAGAGCGAGAGTTCGCAATCCAGGTTCGCTCCTCAATGGTCGTCAGGAATGCAGGAGTCGCACCTCCCTGTTTGCGCAGGTTTTCGGCTAGCTGATTGAGGTACTGGTTTGCCCTCTCCTCGGAAACATGCTGCAGAGCATAAAGGGCAAAATCCTTTTTTTGCGGGGCCAAGGGAGCAACTGTAGGTGCTATATCGAGTGTTGCAAGAAGAGGCTCCAGTTTTTTGAGCGACTGGCTATCTCCCGTGAAGAGCAGCGTTTCTGTCGTGGGGATATACTTTGCACTTCTCAATGTCTGTAAAAAAGCGGGGTCCGCAAAGCGATCCTCTTTTAACTCGATGGCGAGCTCGTGTACTGTTTTGGCGAGCTCTTCTGCTCGTATGTGTTTGGGTTTGTACGAATAGAGTTCATTGGATAAAGAGGGGTGGATCTCTTCTGCAGCGGGGGGGACATCAAGACTTTTGAGTGCTGCAACTGCCTGATTGACAAGGAGAGGTGTTGAGACGATGAAGATTGCGTGCGATGCTTTCTGTACGACGAGTGTGAAAGGAGTCCCTTGAGCGAGGGGTTCCATGATCTGAGTGCAAAGCTGCACGAGGAGCTCTGGCGTGTTGTGAAGAGGCTGATAGCTTCTGACCTCAAGTGGGGTTTCTGAGGAGTCGAGAATTTCAAGAAGGGCAGCGATCTTATCGACATTCGCAGTGATGTCTGTCACGATCAGCTGCTTTGTCTCCGTGGATGCTTCGAGAAGGGCGGTTTGCGAGACCATGGGGCGAATGATAGTGAGAGCGGTTTCTGCTTTGAGGCGAGAGAGGCGAAAGACGCGTGTGACAAGAGGGAACTTTTTCCCCTGGCCGCTCTCTGTCACGACGGTTGCCATTTGCTGTACACCGGCGGCTTTGTGGATGACGATATTGCCCTCCTGTTCGAGGAGTTCAAGGCCGTGGATGCGCAGTGTTTGGAGCAGGGTTGCCATTACGTTGTCTGGCGTGATGGGCGCATCGGAGACGACGGAGATGGTGAAATTGAGCTCGTCTGCCTCGAAGATGAAGTTGATACCACAAATTTTACTTGCAAAGCGAATGTATTCTACGATAGAAACAGTGTCGTAGTTGATGGTGTAGCCATTTTCCCGCACTTCTTCCGCTGCATGGAGCGTAGTGGCAAAAAGCGACGCAAGAGTCAGGAAAAGAATGATTAAAAGCTTCATTGCACCCAAAATAGCCCAGAAGTTGACCGGTGTTAAGTCAGACTTTTGGGTTATTTTCGGTATATACTAAAACAGATTTTAGGCCTCTTTTGGAATCACAAAGGATAGATAGACTCCTGTAGCCAGTAGACAAAGATACCGCTTGCATAACTGAGAAAAGCAATCCATCCTGCTTTGCGCAGGTACCAAAAGAAGTCTACCTTTTCCAGGCTCATGAAAGCAACACCGGCCGCAGAGCCGATAATGAGAGCGCTGCCTCCTGTTCCTGCACAATAGGCAAGAAGGTGCCAGAAAGAGGAATCCGGAGGATAGATTGATAGATCATACATCCTCATTCCTGCCGCAACAAGGGGCACGTTGTCGATCACAGCAGAGATCAATCCGATAATGGCAGCGATCAGCGTTGTATCTTTTAAAGTGGAATCAAGAAAGAGAGCCAGTTGTTTGAGAAGGCCTGCGATGTCCAGAGCGCCAATGCAGAGAAGGATGCCGAGAAAAAAGAGGATTCCCGATGTGTCGATGCGCGTCAGAATGTGAGGGACGCGCAAATGGCGTCTTGACTCCTCTTCTCCGTGGAGGAGGTCAGTCAGCACCCAGAGGATGCCGAGGCTGAGGAAGATCCCCATGAAAGGAGGAAGGCCCGTGAGGGTTTTAAAGAGGGGAACAGAAATGAGTAGGGCAATGCCGGAAAAGAAAAGGAGTGTGCCTCCAGGCTCCGGGGTCTTTTCATGGGCTTTTTCCACAGCATGCGCATAGTTTCCTTTGAGAGGGATGCCGAGAAGGAAAAGTGCGACGACAAGCGCGGTCAGGCTGGGGAAAAAAAGAGAGCGCATGACGCCAAAGGTACTGATATTGCCCTGGATCCAGAGCATCGTTGTCGTTACGTCTCCGATAGGCGACCAGGCCCCTCCTGCATTGGCAGCGATGACGATCATTGCGCCGAGAATGAGTCTGCTCTTTGTCTCTGGAACCAGTTTGCGCACAAGCGAGACCATCACAATGGTGGTCGTCAGGTTGTCGAGAATAGAGGAGAGCACAAAGGTAGTAATTCCCAGAATCCAGAGCAGTTTTTTCTTGGAGGAGGTGTAGACAAGATCGGTGAGAATGCGAAAGCCCTTGTGCGCATCGATCAGCTCCACAATGGTCATTGCGCCAAAGAGAAAGAAGATAATCTGGCAGATCTCGTTGATCTTGTCTCCCAGCTCTGCATCGATGAGATCGACAGGCAGCGACTGATAGAGAAGCAGCCAGGTGATGATGGCCATCAGAAGCGCAGGAGCTGTTTTGTTGATTTTGGTCTTATTTTCAAAGATGATGGCGAGGTAGCCGATGGCAAAAGTGAGAAGGATCCAGTCCATTTCTCCTTTTTATTCTTTTGAACCTTAGTTAACAAGACGTCAGATCTGCGCGAAGGATATCATGGAGGCGAATTAAGCCGACAAGAGTCCCTTCCTGGATGACTGGTAGAACTGTGATGGGGCGATCCTCTTCCATGTGATGCAATGCTTCGATGGCCAGAGCATTCGGGCCGATTGAGCGGGGATTGGGCGTCATCAGCTTGCTCATGGGAAGAGTAAGGGCGTTGCTTCCCTGCAATTCAAGAAGGCGACGCAGATCGCCATCCGAGAAGATGCCTAAACATTTTGCCTGTTCCTGTACGAGGAGGCAGCCGCAGCGTTTAGCAGAGAGTTCATGGAGAAGATCGAGGAGTTTGTCAGAGGTTCTGCAAAGAGGAAGCGCATCACCTTTCAACATCAGATCTGACACTCGATATCCGATCTTGCGCCCGATGAGCCCGCCCGGGTGATTCGCGGCAAAATCCGGCAGGGAAAAGGATTTTTTGGCCATCAGAGCCATGGCCAGACAATCGCTAAAGATCAGCTGGACAATCGTAGAAGTGGTAGGGGCCAGGTTGTAGGGACAAAGTTCCCGCTCTACGGGGAGGTGAATCGCGAGGTCTGTTTCTTTTGCAAGGCGCGAATGCTCCGCGGAGACAATGGCAATCGTTTTGACATTGCGCGCCTTGAGAAAGGGAAGAAGTTGTAAAAGTTCCGCTGTTTCCCCGCTTTTGCTGAGCAGAAAGACAAGATCGCTTTCGGAAACAAGGCCCAAATCTCCGTGAACAGCCTGAGTTGGAGAGAGAAAAGCGGCGCGTGTTCCTGTAGAGGCTAGAGTGGCCGCCATCTTTTGTGCGATGTGCCCGCTCTTCCCAGCTCCAGTGCAGAAGATCATGCCGCGACAGGAAATCGCCTTTTCAAGGGCCCTTTCTGCAGCCTGCGTTGGGAAGCTGCTAAAGAAGCGCGCGAGGTGGGATTGCAAATCGGCGATGAGCTGAGGGAACATATTTGTTCATTTTGCTCGAAGTGCACATTGCGTGCAAACTGGGCGTAGGTTCCTATACCCGTTCCACTTGAAAGGCACCCAAATCGTGTGTGCATTTAATTTGAGCTGACTCCGTGCTAGGTCAATCATTGAGGCAACGAGTGAGAGATAAATTCAGGCCTATTGGAGCTTCTGAGGGTAGAATCTACTAGTTGAGCATACGTTGCTTAACAGAAAAAAAGCATGATATGAAGGATTTGCATGATATGCTTG
>JAGWKO010000059.1 GCA_028873295.1 Verrucomicrobiota bacterium | reverse complement strand
TGGACGAAAATCGATATATCAAAGGTCGGGAATTATTGATTGGCATAGTATCTATGTTGATCAAGATGGCTCAAAGATAACATTATTTGGGCAAGGGCACGGGCAGGGGCAAGGGCAAGGAAATGAGGTTATGCAAGAGGTCTATTTTTAATCGAAGCCTTCATGGACCAAACGAATGAGAGCTTCCTTTTGATTGGCATGTGCCAGGGATGCTGCGGCATATAGAGGTCTTGAATCAAGTTTATTGATGATGGAGTAGTTGAGAGAAGAAAATCGAATCGCAGCATTTGACTTAGGGTGAGTCTCCAGAAAAATATGAAGGCTTCTCAACGTGTTGCCGTGACCACTTTTAACTTCGACAGGAACAATTTGATCGCCTCTTTGAATCAGATAGTCGATTTCTGCAGCGCTATTTTTTTCTTTTCTTTTCCAAAAATAGATTTCTGCTTTGTTGTCTGGGCTTGCATAGCAGATCAATTCCTGGCCGATGAATCCTTCAGCCATTTCACCTCGGGTTTCAAATGCCTCCAGGGGGCGTAAAAACCAATCAGACACATCAGAGCCGAGAATCGCTTGGCAAAGACCGATATCGAGATAGATAACCTTGAAAGTTTCAAAATCAACTTCCGAGCCAATAGGAATCCCTTGGCCAGAAGAGTGGCGGATCGAATGAATGATGTTTGCTCGCTCAATCAATTCTAATGCAGGAGCTAATTCCCGTTTTCGATATTCTCCATGAATTTCTCGATAGGAAAAATCCTTGCCTACAAGATGAGGAATTTGTCGAAATAGTTGCTCAAGATATTTTACCTGTGCTTTTCGAGCATATTTTTCAAAATCTTGGCGGTAAGTTGCTGCAATCTGTTGCAGTACATTCAGTGCTAATGTTGGATCCTTTGTCTGAATCCATCTTGCCACTGCTTCAGGCATTCCTCCAATCGAAAGGTATTCGCCGAGGAGGTCCAAGATTTTTAGATGAATCGCCTCCTCCATAGGAACTCCAATGGGATGAACCAGAATTTCTTTTGCGATCAAGTGATGACCAATGGCCACAAGATATTCCAGGAAAGAAAATGGATACATGTAAAACATAGAGATACGCCCTACAGGAACTCCGACCTTGGCAATCGCAAATTCTAAAAGCGATCCCGCCGCAATCAGGTGAAGATTTGGCATCTCTTCGTAAAAATAGCGGAGAGCCAAAATAGCACGTGGGGCTTCTTGTACTTCGTCAAAGAAAAGAAGTGTTTCTCCAGGGATAATAGGAGTTTTCACAAGGAGAGATAGGGCTAAAATTAACCTCTCGGGGACGAGGTCTTTCTCAAAAATAGAGGCAGCTCCCTCCAATCTTTCAAAATTGATTTCCACGAAAGATTTGAACTGTCTCCCCAATCTTCGAACAGCGTATGTTTTTCCCACCTGCCTCGCCCCACGTAATAGAAGCGGTTTACGGAAAGCGTCGGCTTTCCATCGGTCTAGATGGAAGTCTATGATTCTCTTAAACATGGCTAAATTCCAAGGTAAAAGCAGATCTATTTTGGTCGTATCCCAACCCAAATATGTATGATTTTTGGCTAAATTCCAAGGTAAAAACGATTTTTATCCCGAAAATCGACGACCCCTCAGTTATGTGACTTGGTAAACTGTTACCCATGTGCCTTTTGTACCACCGAGACCGGGGGCAGCAGGGCGCAGCCCGACTGATTCAGCGATGCTCAAAAGTTGCAAAGTCGAGCTCATCATAAGTGGGATAAAATTCCTTGCACCTGGCGCAGAGCTTTCACAAGCTGCACTACATCCTCTTCCCGGTTGTAAGCAGCGAAGGAGGCGCGAAGAGCGGAGGTAATTCCCCATTTGCGCAGTGTGGGCTGGGCGCAGAGATGACCGCTTCGAAGAGCTATCTCCTGTGTGTCGAGCCAGGAGGCGATGTCAAGAGAATGCAGCCCCTCGAGAGTAAAGGTGAGGATGGGCCCCCTCTTCGGTGGATTGCCCCAGATCTTAAGTCCGGGAATGCGCAGGAGCTCATCTGCAGCAAAAGAGGTCAGCGCCTCTGTATGCACTAAGAGGCGATCTTTCGACTTCTCTTCAATCCACTCAAGAGCGGCGGCCAGGCCAAGAGCTGGCGCAATCGCAGGTGTCCCCGCCTCAAAGCGCAACGGTGGTTCCGCATAGGTGGTGTGACAAAGATGCACCTCATGAATCATATCTCCTCCCCCCTGAATGGGAGACATGGAGGATAGAAGTTCTTTTCTTCCAAAAAGAACCCCGATTCCTGTTGGTCCATAGCATTTGTGCCCTGAAAAGGCATAAAAATCGGCGCCAAGAGCCTGTACATCGACAGGAAGATGAGCTGCCGCCTGAGCGCCATCAACGACCAGAAAAGCCCCCATGCGTTTTGCCTCGCGGCCGATCTGGGCAATAGGATGAATTGTCCCCGTCACATTGGACATGTGCGCTACAGCGATGATTTTTGTCTTCGATGTAATCTTTCCTTCCCAATCGAGCGTGCCATCCGTGCGCATGGGAATCGTGCAGAGTTTTGCTCCAGAGCGCTCTGCTGCCATCTGCCAGGGAACAAAGTTGGAATGGTGCTCCATCTCCGAAACAAGAATCTCATCGCCCGGCCGCACAAAAGCCGCTGTTGCCGATTGCGCAATAAGATTGAGGCCATCTGTCGTTCCACGAGTGAAGAGAATTTCCTCCAGAGAAGAGGCATTCAAAAAAGAGCGGGCCTTCTCACGAGCGGCGGAATAGAGCTCTGTTGCGCGCTGCGATTGGCGATAGATTGCGCGATGCACTGTTCCATAATCAAAGCGATAGAAGCGATCAAGCGTCGCAAGGACCCTCTCCGGTTTCTGTGCCGTTGCAGCGCTGTCGAGATAGACAAGCTGTGGGTGATGCTGGAAAATGGGGAATTCCTCGCGCATCAGATTCTCTCCTCAAGGATCTCACGGGAAAAACCGCGAATGAGCAGTGTCTTTGCCTCCTCACGAGGGACTCCGCGCGATGCAAGATAGAAAAGCTCCTCTTCGCTTAAAGAACTGAACGTCGCACCATGGGAAGCCTTCACATCATCTGCAAAAATCTCCAAATGGGGATCCGCCGCCCCATGCGCCTCCTGACTCAAGAGAAGGTGATTAGAGCTCTGATAAGCTTCGCTCTTTTGCGCTTCCGGCCTGATCAGAATCTTCCCCGCAAAAAGCGATCTACTTTTTCCTGCAAGGATTGTCTTCACATGCTGGCGAGAAAAACAGGAGGGGGCAACATGCTCTACCATTGAAGAGACTGTAGAAGAGGCCACACCTTCAAGATGTGCAAAACTCTGAATGAGCGCCGACCCTCCCTCCTCCTTCAAACGCACCTCGAAAGAGGAAAAATTCTCTTCTGCTCCCTGTGGCAGAGAGAGAAGGTGCAACCTGCTCTCTCGTTTAAGCTGCGCGCGCAGAGCCTGTGAACAGAACCCTCCCGTAGAAAAAGAGGATTCATCCTGCCAGAAAAGCGAAGCTCCCGCATCAAGAGAAAGATCAACCCGCACATTCACAAAAGGAGACTCCTCCCCCAACAGGCGGCAGCGCTGTATCAAAGAAAGAGACGACCCCTTGCCAAGAACAAGTTGCAGATAGGGAGAGCTCATTTGAGCGGAGCTAATCAGATGATGCAGTTCGATTGGCTTCTCAATATGCACGCCTGGAGGAAGATAGAGAAAAGCCCCTCGGCCATGCAGAGCAAGATTGAGCGCTGCCATCGGCTCCTTCTCCTCTTTAATCGCACGGGAGATCTGACTTTGGACAAAAAGGCCGTAGCTGCGCATTGCTGCATCCAAAGGAAGCGCAACAAAAGGTTTTGGTAATGAATGATCCTGAAAAAAACCATCGACAAAAAGAAGCGAGTGAGGAGAAAGAAAATCCTTCCCATCCAACACTGGCAAAGAGGCAGCGCGTGGCCAGAAGCGCTTTGTAGAGGGAAAATCAAGAGCGGTAAAGGCTTCCCAGCTGCGCCGCCTCCACTCCTGCAAAGAGGGATCTCTGGAGAGCAGCATCTGCACATCGCTCTCCCACACGTCGACCTGTTCAGACAGAGAGAGACTCATAACCCGTTCTCTCCAATTCTGCTGCAAGTTCTCTTCCCCCACTCTGCACAATAGCGCCCCCAACAAGCACATGAATGCGATCGGGGACGATGAGGTCAAGAAGGCGCTGGTAGTGCGTAATGAGAAGAAAACTCCTCTCAGGTGTGCGCATTTGATTTACTCCCTGAGCCACAACGCGCAGGGCATCGATATCGAGGCCAGAATCGGTCTCATCGAGCAGGGCAAAGGAAGGATCGAGAAGAGAGAGCTGTACGATTTCATTGCGCTTCTTTTCCCCGCCTGAAAAGCCCTCATTGAGATTTCTGTCAAAAAATTCTGCGCGCATCTCCACACTTGCCCGTTTTTCTTCAAGGAGTGCCAAAAAATCAGCCTCACCAAGAGGCTCTTCGCCACGCGCCTTTCTCTTGGCGGCCACTGCTGCGCGCAAAAATTCGCGGTTCGAAACACCTGCGATCTCCGGAGGATATTGAAAGCTGACAAAGAGCCCCTTATACGAGCGCTCCTCAGGGGACATCGCTAGAAGATTCTCTCCGCGAAACCAGATCTCTCCTCCCTCAATTTCATAGAGAGGGTCTCCAGCTAAAACGCGCGCCAGAGTCGACTTCCCGGCTCCATTCGGCCCCATCAACGCATGCACCTCGCCACTTCCGATGGAGAGATTTAAACGCTGCAAAATTTTCTTGTCCTTTACACTTACAGTTAATGAAATAATTTCAATCATCCGACAGAATGCTCCAATTTCATCGCGAGAAGTTTTTGTGCTTCAACAGCAAACTCAAGGGGCAACTCCCGCAATACTTCTTTACAAAATCCATTGATGATGAGGTTAATCGCATCATCTTTGGAAAGGCCGCGCGATTGAAGATAAAAGATCTGATCCTCATTCATACGCGATGTAGAGGCCTCATGCTCTACCGAGGCGCTTCTATTTTCCACTTCGAGTCGAGGGAAGGTGTTTGCTGAACAGGCGTTGCCGACAAGCATGGAGTCACACTGGGTGAAGTTGCGCGCTCCCTCTGCGCGCGGCACGATTTTGACAAGCCCGCGATAGCTATTGCGCGAGCGATCGGCAGAGATTCCCTTTGAGATGATTGTTGATCTGGTCTTTTTGCCGATGTGGATCATTTTGGTTCCTGTGTCTGCCTGCATTTCTCCATTGGTGAGTGCAACAGAGTAGAACTCCCCCACCGACTCCTCTCCGCGCAAAATGCAGCTCGGGTATTTCCAGGTAATTGCAGCTCCTGCCTCTACCTGGGTCCAACAGATCTTCGATCTGGCCCCAGCACAAAGCCCTCTTTTTGTCACAAAATTGTAAATCCCACCCTTACCCGTTTTCGGATCTCCCGCATACCAGTTCTGTACCGTCGAGTATTTGATCTCCGCCCCCTCATGAGCAACAAGCTCTACGACAGCAGCGTGGAGCTGATTCGTGTCGAAAGCAGGCGCGGTACAGCCCTCCAGGTAGCTGACATAAGAGCCCTCTTCTGCAATAATCAGAGTTCGCTCGAACTGCCCCGTTACCTTCTCATTGATGCGGAAATAGGTCGAGAGTTCCATAGGAGAGCGCACTCCTTTGGGAATATAGACAAAAGAGCCATCGGAAAAGACAGCGGAATTGAGAGCGGCAAAAAAATTATCCCCAATGGGAACCACGCTGCCTAAATATTTTTCCACAAGCTCCGGATAGCGCTGCACCGCCTCCGAAATGGAGCAGAGGATTACACCCGCCTCCTCCAGCTTCTTCTGAAATGTAACCCCTAAAGAGACAGAATCAAAAACAAGATCCATCGCCACGTTGGCCAGCATCTTCTGCTCTTCAAGAGGAATGCCCAGGCGCTCGTAGGTGCGGACAATCTCAGGATCCATCTGGTCGAGTTTCTCCAGGCGCGGTTTGGACTTGGGCTCTGCGTAATAGGCGATCTCCTGATAATTGATAGGGGGATAGCTGAGGTTCGCCCAGTGCGGCTCCTTCATCTCCTGCCATTTACGAAAAGCTCGCAGGCGAAACTCGAGCAGGAAAGAAGGTTCTCCCTTTTTTTCTGAAATGGCCCGTACCGTCTCCTCAGCAAGTCCCCTTTCAAAAATTTCCGACTCCACAGGCGTTACAAAACCGTAAGGGTATTCCGTTGCCGTAAAATTCATGCCATGAGTGTACCTGCAACAAGGAGCTGGAGTCAAGAAATGGAGTTCAACAAATAATTCTCTGACGTTTTTGTATAAATTGACAAATAATTCTATAAATAATATAAAGAAAATTAGAATGAACAAGAATTCCAGTCACGAAACTCCATTCCGCTCGAAATTAGAAATGCTAAAAGATATTGCACTGGCAATTGAGGCATTGCACAGCGGATCGAGAGTAGAAGGGGATGCGGCGCTAAAGGATTTAAAGGGCCGGGCCCTTTTTTTTGACTCTTCGATCCAGAACGATGTTCTCATCTTCGCAGAGCAGATCGTTTTTCAATATGATTATGATCCTCTGCATCTTGTAACGCATGAAGTAGAAAAAGCGGCCGACCGCCTGATCGAAGACCTCGGGTTTCGGGCTCCTCAGTAGATATATGAAAATTTACAATCGAACCATAGATTCATCCAACGATCTGGAAGGTCTGAATCATCTTTTGGAAGAGTCGCAATTTTCCGTAAAAGCGATCGCTGAGGGTGCGATCCATATGGTTGCCACCTCTTTCTACCCTTCCACTCAAGAGGCAGCTTCTACTTTACAAACCCGGTTAGAGCGAGCGGGTTACACTGAATTTTCTGTACAATTTTCTTCTGATGGGGTCATTTCTCTTGTTGATGGCCGGGCTCTTGAAGAAGAGCTGAACAGTTGGGTCGCTAGTGAAGGGGGTAGGGCCGATGAAGCCGCACAAAGGATCCGCGACGCCTTCTACACAGGAAGCCGCGAACTGAGTCTAATGTTCCTTGATTTAAGAACATTGCCATCCTCCTTAAAGATGCTGCAAAACCTGACAACTCTTTATTTGGGGAATAATCATCTGGAAATTTTAGAGGTTCCGGATCTCAGAAATCTGCAAGAACTTTGGATAGAACAGAATCATCTGACCAGTTGTGTGATCCCAGGCACTCTTGCCGAGCTGCGAACTCTTATAATGTTTGCAAATCCTTTAGAGACTCTCTCGCTTCCCGATACTCTCACTAATCTGCGGGGAATTTTTCTAAGCGGCACTGAACTGCATGCCCTTTCTATCCCTGATACCCTTGTCAATCTGGAAGAGCTCCTTTTATTCAACAATCATCTGAACGAACTTTCGATTCCAGCCACTCTCATCAAGCTGCGAATCCTTTCGGTAAGCGGGAACAACCTGACTGTTCTTTCAATTACGAGCCCCCTCCCCAATCTACGAGAGCTCAACCTCGAGAGAAATCTTCAGTTGGATACACTGCCTCCAATCCTGGATCAATGCATTGAACTAAGAGAACTCGACGTCAACGACACTGCGATACCTTTAGCTGAACGTGATAGGATTCTAACCGCCTGCCATCTAGCAAGAAGAGAAGCCCTCTTAATCAAGGAGCCAGAGGATAAGAAGCGGCGCGCGGCCGGCGGATAATAGACCTCTTTCATTTTTTTTGGTATATACCCAAACAAGATGAAGAGTTGACAACTGGCCTTTGGTCTCAGGAAGAAAACATGATGGGAAGGATGTGCATGATACGCATGATAAATTTATCAT
>JAGWKO010000058.1 GCA_028873295.1 Verrucomicrobiota bacterium | reverse complement strand
AACCAATTTCTTGCTTGTTTCCCAGCGTCGAAGGGTTTGAGTCGAAACGCCCAAAAAATCTGCGGCTTTGTGTATGCTAAAAAATTTGCTCATATTGATATAGTATGAGCAAGAATGTATAAGGTCAAGCTAAACTGTTAACAGCCCCCCCAAAAAAAAGCGAAATTCGGCTCAAAAGAACCCGAAAATCGACGAACCCTCAGTTACGCAAGAGGTCTATTAACTCACCACTAAGAACATCGACCTTTCCGCACGAGAATGCGGAAAAGTCTTGACTATTCCGCATTCTCGTGCAAAATAGTCAGATATGGAGCGATTCCAAAAAAACCTGATAAAACGCGATCTTGAACGGAAAATGGTTTTGCTTTCCGGACCTCGTCAAGCAGGAAAAACCACTCTTGCCAAGGACCTCGCAAAAGAATACACAAGTTCCATCTATCTCAATTACGATAGTATTGAAGATCGCCGAATGATCCAAAAAGGGAGCTGGCTCCCCTCTGCCGAACTCATCATTTTGGATGAAATCCATAAAATGCCCAAGTGGAAAAATTTTTTAAAAGGAGTGTATGACACCAAGGCGCCGTACCAAAAAATCCTGGTAACGGGAAGTGCAAGACTGGAGATCTTTAATCGAGTGGGAGACTCTCTGGCAGGACGCTATTTCAGACACAGGCTCTTGCCGTTAAGTCCTGCGGAGTGCGCTCATATGAAGGTTGAAGCTCCTCTTGACCGATTCCTGGAACGCGGAGGATTCCCGGAACCCTTTTTAGCGGCCGATCCGATTGATGCAGAGAGATGGCGGCTTCAATATGTGGACGCTCTTTTAAGAGAAGATGTGTTCAACTTTGACAATATTCAGAATCTCAATGCAATTCGTTTAGTCTTTGATCTTTTGCGAGAACGGGTGGGATCACCTGTTTCCTATACTTCCATAGCCCAGGACATTGCAATAGCTCCCAATACAGTGAAAAAATATATCCAGATCCTTGAGGCCCTCTACATCGTCTTTCGTCTTACTCCATTTTCAAAAAATATCGCGCGCAGTTTGCTGAAAGAACCGAAAATCTACTTTTTTGATACGGGACTGGTGAAAGGCGATAAGGGAGCGAAATTTGAAAACCTCATTGCGTCTAGCTTGCTGAAAGCTGTCTATGCACTCGTCGATTATCAGGCAAGAGAGACCTCTTTGCACTATTTGCACACGAAAGAAAAAAAAGAGGTGGATTTTGTCTTAACCTGTGATAACCAAATCGAAAGCATCATTGAAGCAAAAACCTCGGACAGCGAACTGCACCAAGGACTTCTCTATTTCCATGAGAAATACAAACTGCCTGCACTGCAGGTAGTAAAAGAGCTGAAACATGAGCGCAAAGATCGCGGGATCCAGATCGTTCGAGCATCCAGCTTTTTACCCTCTCTCTATCTCAGATAATTTCTCCATTCCAAAGCTTTTGCACAAACTCTTTCCACGGAAGATCAACTGCATAACTGCCATTTGATAAAGCAATTTTTCTGGCTCTCGGCGTCATCGAAACGCAATAGGCCTTCTCAGGCTTATGCTCTTCAATAAAAGCCTCCAATCCGCGAAGATCCCTGCCACCCACATTGCTTGCGATCTTCACCTCAATGGCGACCTTCCCATCACCCAGAACAAAATCCACCTCCAGTTCAGACTTCGTTCTCCAATAGGCAATGGAAAAATCGAGGTCGCGATATCCACGATACGCTATCAACTCCATCAGGATCCAATGCTCAAAGGCTGCGCCTGCCTCTTTCCCTTTTAAAAGAGAAAACGATCTTCCCATCAGGAATCCGGCAACTCCCACATCAAAGAGATAAAACTTTGAAGCCGAAGTAATTACATCGCGCTTCCCCAACTTGTGAAAAGGCTCTATACGATACCCAACCAGAGTATCCACTAAAATCTCATAATATTCTTTTACCGTCTTGGCATCGACACCGCAATCTCTTGCAATATTGACAAAGTTGGTCATCTCGCCATGCGTACAAGCCATCGCATCCAAAAAACGGGAGAACCCGGCAAGATTTCTTACAAGTCCCTCTTTTTGAATCTCCTCTATCAAGTAATCTTGAATATAGGCCTTAAGAAATCGACGCGGTTGATTGCTGAGCCAGGCCACTGGAAGAAGTCCGTGTGTCAGAGCGCGCAAGAGATCAAAATCTTCAATCTCCGGATAGACGAGAGGATAAAAATGCACTCTCCAGGCACGCCCCGCCAAAAGATGCACTCCGCTAAGGCGTAACTTCCTTGCACTTGAACCACAGAGAATGAAATGAGCGGGCTTGTAGTTTTCAATCAACCAGTGCACCTCACTCAACAGCAAGGGCACCTTTTGTACCTCATCAATAATGATGGGCCTCTTTAAGTCTTCTGGGGTCAACTGAAGGACCTCTTCCCGTAATCGGGATGGGTCTTTCAAAAAGGTCAAAAAGAGATCGGTCTTCAACAAGTCAAAGTAAACAGAATCCGGAAAACGCTCGCGCAACCAGGTCGATTTTCCAGAATTACGCGGCCCCCAAAGAAAAATCGATTGTCCCTTCGGGATCTCCAGATCAAGAACCCTTTTTAAGACCATACTCCTCCTTTCTCTCTCTAATTAGGAGCTTACTCCATTTTAGTAAAGATATAAAGAGTCTTACGTGTACCAGTTCAGACCCCCACCCCGAGGTCGCGAAGCGGCCGTAGGTTGGGGGTCTAAACTGGGCAAGGGCACCGCGACGTAGCGGGACAGGGCACGTGTCCCTTGCCCGATCGTGCCCTTGCCCCTGCCCTTGCCCTTGCCCAGTTCACCCCCGGGACGACCTCAATGTTTGAAACACAAGAGTAGGGGGGAGGGAACTGGTACTCTTACGTCACAAGCGTCGTGCATTCTTTGGGGATTTCGCGCAGGAAGCGGGAGGGGGTCATGCGGCGCCAGGCGCCCCAGAGCATGCGCTCCATGGATCTGCAAAGATAAAGCTGTCTTCTTGCGCGCGTGATCCCCACGTAGCAAAGGCGTCTCTCCTCTTCCACCTTCTCCTCATCCTCTTTGGAATTGATATGCGGGAGAAGATCCTCCTCCATGCCGACGAGAAAGACAAGAGGAAACTCAAGGCCTTTGCTGTTGTGCAGGGTCATCAGAGTCACTGCGGGAATCGAAGAGCCCTTTTCGACCTGGGAGCGTAGAGAGAGCTCTTCCAGGAATTGCGAGAGGGGCGCCTCAGGTTGCCTCTCCTCCCACTCAACTGCTGTACCGACGAGCTCTTCGACGTTCTCCTTGCGATCCTGAAGCGTCTCTGCGTCCTCTTCCAGGTAGGCTATGTAGTTTGTGGCTTTGATCGCTTCCTGTAACACTTTGGAGATGGAAAGTGTTGCTGCCTCTCGGCGCAAAAGAGCGATGATTGTGAGAAACTGCTCAAGCCCTTTTTTCTGTTTTGCCGTCAAAGAGAGGTCATCCTGGTGATGGGTAAGGAGCTCTTCGCAAAAGGGAAGAAGGGGTATGCCCTTTGCCTGGGAGAGCGCCACGATCTTTTCTACAGTCCCCTCTCCAAGCCCGCGCTTGGGAAGATTGATGACGCGAAGAAAAGAGATGAGGTCGTTATCAGAGAGGATCAGGCGAAGATAGGCAAGAAGATCTTTGATCTCTTTGCGCTCGTAGAAAGAGAGTCCTCCAATGATCTCATAGGGAATTTTGTAGGCAAAGAGGCGATCCTCGAAAGCCCGCGATTGGGCGTTCGTGCGATAAAAAATCACCATCTCGCGATAACTGAAGGCTCCGCTTTTTTGCTGCCGCCAGATCTCTTGCGCCACAAACTCCGCCTCATCGCTCTCCCTGCGACCAGAAAAAAGAGCGATCTTTTGCCCAGCGCCCAGCTCGCTCCAAAGATCCTTCTCAAAGCGCTCTCCATTGCAGCGGATCAGACTGTTGGCCGCACGCAGGATGTAGTTGGTGCTGCGGTAGTTCTGATTTAGCACAATCACCTTCGCCCCAGGAAAGTCCTGTTCAAAGCGCAAAATGTTCTGATATCTCGCACCGCGCCAGGAGTAGATCGATTGGTCGGGATCTCCAACAGCAAAGAGATTGTTGTGTTTTGCTGCAAGAAGCTTTGCCAAAGTGTTCTGCGCAAAATTGGTATCCTGGTACTCATCGATCAGAAGAAAGAGCCAGCGCGTTTGGTACTCTGCAAGCGCCTTCGCATCCTCCTTGAGCAGCTTGACTGTGAGATAGAGAAGATCATCAAAATCAAGCGCATTGCACTCGCGAAGTCGCTTTTGATAGAGCGCAAAAATAGAGCTCATCTCCTTATCCTGCACCTGCTGCGGCTCAAGGAGATCGTTCTTCGCAGTCGAGATCGCAAGACGCGCCTTCTTGAGAAATCTATCCTCTTTTTTCCCCGACTCTTCGATACAGCGCTTGAGCAGCTTGTCACTATCATCCGCATCGTAGATCGCAAAGTCCGGATTAAACCCGAGAGAAGAGATCGATTCGCGCAAAATACGCGCTCCCAGACTATGAAAGGTCGAAGCAAGAACAGAGGCCTGCTTCAGAGCGCGGATGCGCTCCTTCATTTCGTCTGCTGCCTTGTTCGTAAAGGTGAGCGCCAAAATCTCAGAAGGATCCACTCCAATCTCAAGAAGGTGGGCTATGCGAAAGGTAACAACGCGCGTTTTGCCAGACCCAGCGCCCGCAAGGACAAGAAGGGGGCCATGCACATGCTGCGCTGCTTGTGCCTGTTCCGGATTCAGATTGCTCATGACAGGCTCTATTGTATCCAGTTCGTGTGAAAGAATTTTCCTCTTGGTTGATCGATGCGCTCATAGGTGTGGGCGCCAAAGTAGTCGCGCTGTGCCTGGAGTAAATTGGCAGGCAAAGAGGCACTTCTATAGCCATCAAAAAAGGCAAGAGCAGAGGAGAGACAGGGCAGCGGTATCCCCAGAGAGACGCCCTCTCTTATCGTAGTGCGCCAACCAGGAAGGGCAGTGGTAATCTCCTGCTGGAAAAAGGGGTCGAGGAGCAAGCTTCCAAGCTTGGAGTTGCGCATAAAGGCCCCCTTGATTCTTCCAAGGAAACGGCTGCGGATAATGCATCCTGCGCGCCACAGAAGAGCGATCGATCCGAACTGCAGGTTCCACTGATGTTCTTCCGATGCTGTTTTCATCAGCATAAATCCTTGCGCATAGCTGATGATCTTTGCCGCGTAGAGTGCCTGACCTGCTGCCTCAACAAGAGCTTGAGAGTTCTCCGCCAAAGGGGAAGGGGAAGCAGCATAGAGCCGCGAGGCTTCCTGACGCTCCTCCTTCATGGAAGAGAGGCACCGCGCAAAGACCGCCTCTCCGATCAACGTGAGGGGGACTCCGCGATCGAGCGCATCGATCCCCGTCCACTTTCCGGTTCCCTTTTGCCCTGCAACATCCAGAATTTTTTCCAAAACAAGAGAGCCGTCTGGATCTCTCTTTTGAAAAATATCAGCCGTGATCTCGATGAGGTAGCTTTCAAGCACCCCCTCATTCCATTTTTTAAAGAGTGCGTGCAGCGCATCAAAACCCATGCGCGCACCGCGACGGAGCAGATCAAAAACCTCGCAGATCACCTGAATATCGCCATATTCAATCCCATTGTGCACCATCTTCACATAGTGACCCGCTCCCCCTTCGCCTACCCACTCGCAACAGGGCTCCCCCTCATCCGAGCGCGCTGCAATCGCCTGCAAAAAAGGACGCACATGTGGCCAGGCATCAGGATGCCCCCCAGGCATGATCGAAGGCCCATGACGAGCCCCCTCTTCTCCACCAGAAATACCCGCACCGACAAAGAGAATTCCCTTTGCCTTCAGCTCTTCATAGCGGCGCTGCGTATCGGGAAAATGGCTATTGCCTCCATCGATCACAATATCTCCGGAAGCAAGAAGTGGAAGCAGTTCTTCTATGATTGCATCGACCGCGGGCCCTGCCTGGATCATCAGCATCACCTTGCGAGGCCGCTCCAGCGTCGAGACCAGCTCCGAAAGACTTTTTGTTGGAATGATTTTTTTGCCGGCAGCAGGCCCACGGCAAAACTCCTCCGTCCTGGACTCCGTTCGGTTAAAAACAGCCACTCGCATCCCATGCTCTTCCATATTGAGCACCAGGTTTTGTCCCATCACAGCAAGACCAATCAAACCAACATCTGCTTTCATCGCTTCCTCACTTTCTGCAAGAAGAATATACCCAAGAATCAGGGCAAAGTTCAAGAGACCTCAGCGCATGACCGCGAATATGCTGGTAAGAGGAATATATGGCATGGAGAGTTACCAAAGTGGAAGAACAAAGAAAGTAAAAGTTCAGACCCCCACTTTGAGGCCGTGCAACGGCATCAAAGTGGGGGTCTGAACTTTTACCATCTCTCTATAAAATTATCCGTAGAATGACAAATAGCTTTTTTCGGATGGATTTTGTTGTCTAAAAAATAATCCGTAAAAAGGCATTTGTCATTCTACGGATTAGTTTTTGACTTCTAAAAAGTATCCGTAGATCGACATCTGCTGATTTACGGATTGATCTATACGGAGAAAATCATTACACTATGGGTTTAAAAACAGGAGAAAATTCGATGAGAGACACCCCATTCATTGGTCGAGAAACTGAAATGGAGAGATTGAAAGGGCTCCTAAGTAAAAAAAGTGCCAGCCTTATCGTAGTTCGAGGGAGAAGGCGGATTGGAAAAAGCAGGCTACTTGCTGAATTTGGAAAGGGAATGAGGAGCTTGTTTTTTTCTGGGAATCCTCCAGTACATGGGATAACGGCGCAGTCTCAACGAGAACTCTTTGCGGATCAACTACAGAGGGCAGGGATTCCGGGTGTTAAATCGGACAATTGGGGGGATCTGTTTTGGCATCTCTCTAAACACACCCAAGAAGGGCAAATGCTTATTGTGCTCGATGAGATTTCGTGGATGGGGGGAAAAGACCCCCTATTCTTGGGCCAGTTAAAAACAGCTTGGGATATGCATTTTAGCAAAAATCCACAATTAATTATTGCTCTTTGCGGCTCAATCTCTTCATGGATCGAGAAAAACATCTTCAGTAGCACGGGGTTTGTTGGTAGGATTACAATTGATTTTGTTCTTGAAGAGCTCCCATTACATGCTTGCAATGCTTTCTGGCATCCAAAAGAAAAACGTATTTCTGCCTATGAAAAATTCAAACTTTTATCAATCACAGGGGGAGTGCCTCTCTACCTAGAGCAGATTGAGCCAAGTATACCTGCGGAGCAAAATATTCGGGATCTCTGTTTTACTAAAGGGGGGCTTCTCGTTCGTGAGTTTGATGAGGTGTTTTCGGATCTCTTTTCAAAAACTAAAGGAGTGCACAAAAAAATTGTGACCTGCCTTGCCAATGGTCCAAAGGACTATATGCAAATTTGTAAGGAGCTGCAAAAAGGCCAAGGTGGATTGTATAGTCGATACTTAGATGAGCTGGTGAAGGCGGGCTTTGTAAAAAGGGATTTCATTTGGGATTTAAAAAGTGGGCAGCAGCGCAAGATCAGTCGATATCGCTTAAGTGATAATTATTTGCGTTTCTATTTGAAGTACATCGCATCGAACCGTGTCAAAATCGAAAAAGGGACTGTACCTGCTTCCATGGTGAATAATCTTCCTGGCTGGGAAGGAATCATGGGCTTGCAGTTTGAAAATTTAGTTGTGCATAACTTTAAGGCGCTTTGGAAAGAGTTGAATCTTTCAGGTGAAGAAGTGGTCATGGATGGGCCTTTTTTTCAAACTTCAACGGTCAGACAACCTGGATGCCAAATTGATTATATGATTCAAACTCGTTTTTCTAATCTTTATATATGCGAGGTTAAGTTCTCAAAGGATGCTATTGGGCTGAAGGTCATCGAAGAAATGGAGGAAAAAATCAAACGATTAAAAGTTCCAAAACATTTTTCGATTAGACCAATTCTTATTCATGTGAATGGGGTAGAAGAAGCTGTTTTAGATGCGAGCTATTTTGATAAAATAATCGATTTCGGTCAGTTGTTAGAATAGACCTCTTGCATAACCTCATTTCCTTGCCCTTGCCCCTGCCCGTGCCCTTGCCCAAATAATGTTATCTTTGAGCCATCTTGATCAACATAGATACTATGCCAATCAATAATTCCCGACCTTTGATATATCGATTTTCGTCCACAA
>JAGWKO010000057.1 GCA_028873295.1 Verrucomicrobiota bacterium | reverse complement strand
GAAGGATGTGCATGATACGCATGATAAATTTATCATGCGTATCATGCACATCCTTCCCATCATGTTTTCTTCCTGAGACCAAAGGCCAGTTGTCAACTCTTCATCTTGTTTGGGTATACCAGTTCAGCCAATCAAAACTCTCTGCCATTTTTTCTTCTTTTAGTAAAAAGATTATATATTTAAATATAATATCAAATTTGATATAATCAATTCTACAGCAAATTTAAAGTGGTTTATGTTAAATTGCTCTATTTTAAGCTCTTTGACATTTGGAAGCAAAGGGAACTACCAGATCGCTGATATTCGTGTAGAATTCACAAATAGTTCAGACCCTTTCTGTGAAATAGCATTCAACAACACTGACACCATCTCCAGAGTCGCTCGTAAGTGCTTAAATAACAACTTCCTCCGCCTCATCACCCAAGCTTATACGCATGTTTTCGTGCACGAAATGGGCCATGCACTCATAAATAAATTGCTTACCGGGAGGTCCTCAGACATTTGGATCTTTACAAAGGAATGCACGGGGACAGCCGGCATCACCCAATCAGGCTCTCCATGGAAAGACCTGGCGATTTTTCTTGCGGGCCCCATGGCAAATATTGCCTTTGCCAGCTCCAAATTGATTGCTGCAGCGGCACTCCGCCGCTATTTTTTGGGGATAGCAACCTTGATTTTAGGAGGGGGGGGCAGCCTATGGATGGCCGGCGAGCTCTTTTACGCATTCACTTCCGCCACTCAGCGCAACGATGGAGATTTCGGAAAAATCGCCAAACAGGGAAATGGATATCTGGCATTAGCCAGCTTACTCCTTGTTCTTCAATGCGCTCTGGGGGTCTTCTCTGCTATTTACTTGACAGAGCACTAGAACCTGCGAGCAAGCAAAAACTGCACAGTGTTCTCTGTTCGTTTCATGTCATACTCTCCATCCCACACAAGCGCAAATTCCATCTGATCATTTTTAATGAAGCGAATGGAGGCATGCGGCGCTGCCTGACTGATGGGGGCGGTTGTCGTGGAAACACTCAAGCTCTCTGTATTAAAGGGCCACCTCGCCGTCACAGTGTTGTCAGAAAGAGGGTAAATATAAAGCCATGAAACTTGAAAACAGGGGATTAAGATCCCGCTCTGCAGACAAAAGGTCCCTTCCGCTCTTGCACCGAGAAAAGATCTGCTCCAACTGGAATGCGAAGAGTCCACATGGAATCCAAGAGGCTCTTCTCCCTGTTCGACAAACTCATCCTGCCATGCATAGAACCAGCCGCTCTCCGCAAAGGGTGTCAGGGCCCAATCTCCCATGGCAACAGGAACCCCGACTCCAACCTTTCCGCCTCCACTCCAACCTGTATGAGCACTTGTGGAGCGCAGAGAAAAGGGCGGATAGTTCCGATTTGTATGAATACTTTCCCCACTTCCAAAAAGAGACACATCGAGATAGAAGAGAGGATGAGAATAGCTGCCATAAAGAGCTGCATATCCGCTATTCATGTTCGCATCCCCAAGACCGCTCTTCCAGTCGAGCCACTCATAGCTATACCCTGTTGCAAGTCCCACTCCCGCGCCGGAAAGAAAGCGATAATCCGCTCCAAGATAGACCCCGCCAAGCGCTGTAGTGAATCCGGGAAGATCATTCATCTTCATCTGATTGCCAAAATCTCCCATTCCATCGATCCAGACGCGAAGCCCCTCTTTAGTGACAGGACAAATGGCTGCAGAGGCCTCTTTTTTTGCGCTGCAGGGACAGCAAACAGGAGCTGTGCATAGCGTGCAAGAGAGGCGGTTGCGCTCTGTCAAAAGATCGCTAAAGGCAGCAAGGGCAAAAAAATCGGCCCAGTTGATAGCGCCGTAAGCGCTGGGGCCGATATTGGCAAGAAGAGTTCGCAGCTCTTTATTACTCAACCCATTGATCTCATTGAAAAAAGCGATCAACCCTTCATTCCCAAGCACATTGCTCTCCCGCAGAAACGTTTGCACATCCCCCGCTGCTCCTGAAAAATTTAATCCATAGGGACCAACGCGATTTTGCGCTACAAGACCAATCAGAGCGGGATCTGGATCAACAATCAGCTGGAAAGGGAAATAATCAATGGATGTCGCAATGGAGGGAGTGCCATAAATTGCCTGCTGCGAGACTACGAGGGGAATCTGCTGCCCCTTGAAGTAAAGATTCGTCTCATCAAGAGAGATATAGAGCTGAGAACCAGGCGAAAATTCGATAGGTCCATTTGCCGAAAGAAGACTTGCATCCAGCGGGCCGGCGTTGGGAGACGAGGTCATAAAAAGCTGCAGCGTGCCATCAGGGCCCTGCGTATACCCACCATCCATCAAAAATGCGCCTACGGAGTGCCCAACACTGAGAATCCCGTCATTCTTGACTGATGAGACAAAAGCGCTTCCCTTGACAAGACCCGTGCTGCCAATTGTCACATCCTGTGAAAAGAGCCCATCCATGTCGACAACACCGGAAAGAGCATTAATTTTCCCAGAGCGCGGCATCGCAGCTACACTCTGCCCCATGAGAACAACAGTGCCAGCCCCTTTGTGCACAAAGCTTCCGCCGCCGCTCAAAGCCATCTCCATCATCTCGTCAGGAGAAGTCGAGCAATGAATCGCACTACCTGCATCCAAAAAGAGGTCATCGCCAATGCCCATTCCACTTGTTGCACCATCCCCGCCCTCTCCTCCAGTTGCGCTATTCTCTGCAAAATGTACGCCATCGAAATAGGCAACCGCTCCTCTTTGTAAATAGAGCGCGCCACCAAGACCTGCTCCTCCACCGCCTCCTCCAGAATCGGCGCCTCCATCGCCCCCGAGAACACCCCCACGTCCTCCAGCAGCATTGCACCCTCCCCCACCTCCACCGGCAGCAAATCCACCGGCTCCTCCGGCTCCGCCAAAAACAATAGATCTCCCTGGCGTCGGATTGCCACCACCGCCACCACCACAGCCATATTCTCCACTTTCCCCACGCGTCCCAGCGCCATCTTCTCCGCCTCTGCTGCCCTTGGAAACAGCTGCCGAAGCAGAGATGGGATTGCCGCCGCTACCACCAACTGCGGCATTCGACGCAAATGTCACATGCGTTAACCGGATAGAACCGGAACTACTCACACCAATAGCCCCACCCGATCCAAGTCCACCTCCTCCTCCAGAAGCACTCCCACTCCCACCATCTTCCCCTTGACTCGCCCCGTCAAGAAAGGTCATATCGCTAATAGATACGGCACCGGAGTCAATACGAAGAATTTGATGAAGCGACTGCCCGTTTAAGACCACTTTGCCATTACCCTGCACAGTGAGATTCTCTGTAACTGTTGGGAGAGGGTTCTCCAGAAAAATCGTGCCCTGTACATCAAATGTAATGACACTATCGGGAGAAGAAACGAGCATCGCCTCCCGTAAAGTTCCGGGACCTCTATCTGCAAGACTTGTGACTTCCAGCGCTACTGCGCACGTAGTAGCAAGAAGAAGTAGGGAGATTGGAAAGGACATGGTGCCCTTTGTAACGATATTTTGTTCTTGATTTCGTTGCAAGAGGGGGGTACCCTTGAACCTATCCCAGTAATGAGCTTCTGTCGATTTTCGGGGTTATTTTGGTCGAATTTCGCTTCTATTTTGGGGGGCTGTATCAAACTTCGTATACAGCCCCCCAAAAAAGAAGCGAAATTCGGCCAAAATAATCCCGAAAATCGACGAACCCTCAGTTACGCAAAAGGTCTACAGGATTGACTATACCCATTCCACTTGAAAGACCCAAGTTTTTCTTAGCCCTTTTTGGATACCAGCTGAATCCTTGTGCCTATCAATTCAGGTTATAAACAATCTTTTTCGCTCCATTTTCTTGTCTTATCTTACGTATTTCCAGTGTGTTGCAGCAATCTTCCTGAGACGTCAACAACAAGTTGTAAACAAAAATCCCACAAATTCCCACAATTACTTATCTCTCTTATTAGTATATGGTTATCTGTAAAAAATGGGGTGGGGGATTGCGCGATTTGTGAAAAAATAGCTACGATGTGGGAAACGGTGGGAAAAGTGGCTGGGGATTTCTTCTTTAGCGGTTCGAGTGTGGCGCGTCTTGATGAGAAGGGGCGTTTTGTGCTCCCTCAAGACATGCGATACGGGCTTGTCGAAGAGGGGAAGTGCTCCTTTGTCATTGGACTTGGTCTCGGGGGATGTCTTGCGATTTATCGCAAGAGTGCGATTGATGAGATCGTGGCTCGCTTTCGTGAGAGTCAGCACGTAGCTCAGTTTCAGAAGTTTTTCACGCTTTTCTTCTCCACTCTCTATCCTACGGAGTGCGACAAGGTAGGGCGCGTGATGCTGCCGCAGAATCTCAGGAATGCTGTAAAGATCGGGAAGGAAATTCAGATCGCTGGAGTGATGGATAAGATTGAGCTCTGGCCGAAAGAAGTGTACGAAAAGAATCTGCAGGATCTGATCGAGGGAAACAATCCGGAGATGAATCTGGAGAAGATGAGCGAAGCGGCCTTTCTTCTTCTCCACAAAGGAGAAGACAATGGAGCCTCATCTTCCTGTTCTTCTTCATGAAATCATCGAGGCTTTTGCTCCTGTGCGCTGCGCTCGTTTCTTTGATGGAACTGTAGGCGCTGGAGGACATGCAAGGGCTCTTCTTACGGCCCATCCGGAGATTGAGTGCTATTTTGCCTGTGATCGCGATCCTTCCGCCCTTTTGCTTTCCAAAGAGGCGCTTTCTCCCTGGCAGGAGAAGGTGCAGTGGATTCAGGGGAGTTTTTCAAAGATTGGAAGCTATCTCGATGAAGCAGTAGATGGTGTGCTTCTTGATCTCGGCGTCTCCTCGATGCAGCTCGATACTGCAGAAAGGGGGTTTAGTTTTCGCATGGATGCGCCTTTGGACATGCGTATGGATCCTCTGCAGGGGCTTACCGCAGAGCAGTTGGTCAATGAGCTTCCGGAAGAAGAGCTTGCGAACCTTTTTTTTAAATATGGAGAAGAGCGGGCTTCTCGCCGGATAGCTCGAGCTCTTGTTCAGGTGAGGCGAAAAGAGAGAATTCGGACGACTTTACAGCTTGCAAATGCTGTAGAGCGCGTGGTCCCAAGGCATGGAAGATTACATCCGGCGACGCGTGTTTTTCAGGCTTTGCGCATTGCGGTGAATGATGAGTTGGGAGAGGTCAAAAAGGGAATTTATGAAGCACTTTCGCTACTTCGTCCGCATGGGAGGATGGCTGTGATCTCTTTCCACAGTTTGGAGGATCGCGAGGTGAAGCGGATTTTTCGCGAGTCAACGGAGGTAGAGAGGGTCTATAAAAAGGCGATCGCTCCGACGCGTGAGGAGTGTCTGAAAAATCCAAGAGCGCGCAGCGCCAAATTACGTGTAGTGGAGAAGAAAGGATGAGGGATCTATTGCTTCTTGCCGGGGGAATTCTTGGACTTTTTTCCTTTTGTCTCTACTCCTATCTCGGTGTGCAGAATCGGTTGACGGAGCTCAAAATCAGGTTGCCTGAGCTCGAGCGCGAGATTCTTCTTCTCGGTGAGGAGAATCAGAAGCTCGCCTATGAGGCAAAGGAGTGTTCAACCCCTGCGCGTCTGATTGAAAAGGCCTCTTTGCCCGAATTTGCCCACTTGCGCCATCCTCTTTTACAGGAGGTCGTTACTGTGCAGGAAACAGTGGTCGCAAGTAACGAATGAAGTCTAAAACTCTTCCCTTCCTTGCAATCTCCTTTTTTTTTCTTTTTTCTCTGCTGATCGCCCGGTTTTATCAGATTCAGGTCATTGAAGGGGAAAAGTGGACAAAACTCGCTGCTGCGCAGCATCAGCGCACAGTTTCCATCCCCGCAAAGCGCGGTTCTTTTTACTCCAATGTTTCGATGAAGAAGGGGCATCCCGAAGAGCCGCAGGTTTTGGTCATGGACGTCCCAAAATTTCATCTCTTTGTAGACCCTGCGTCTATTCCTTCGGAATGGCATAACAGTGTGGTGCGGGGACTCTCTGATCTTCTCCAGCTCTCTCCAGCAGACGGTGTTAAAGTAAAAAGAGAGCTGGAAAAGAAGAGTCGCAGTCGCAGAGTGGCTCTTTGGCTCTCTCGAGAGGTCAGGCAAAAGGTGGAGAACTGGTGGAAGCCCTTTGCAAAAGAGCGCAAGATCGTGCCGAACGCGCTCTTTTTTACGTTACAGTTTCAGCGCTCCTACCCTTTTGGCTCTCTTCTCGGCGCTCTTTTGCATACGGTACAGGACGAAAGGGACCCTGAAACGGGGGCTGCTATTCCCACGGGGGGGCTTGAATATCTCTTTGACCCCTTCTTGCGGGG
Organism: Verrucomicrobiota bacterium; assembly: GCA_028873295.1. Taxonomy (GTDB): domain Bacteria; phylum Chlamydiota; class Chlamydiia; order Chlamydiales; family SM23-39; genus JAGWKO01. The sequence goes on along the minus strand of JAGWKO010000057.1, from coordinate 2,181 downwards.
AAAAGAGGGGAGGAAAGCGGTGGTGCACTCTCCCTCTCACTCTCTTGACACAGGGACAATTTTGGATCCCGTGGAGCATGGCGCGGACGTCTATCTGACGGTGAATCACTACATCCAGGCGATCGTTGAAAGAGAGTTGCAAAAGGGGATAGATCTGGTTGGAGCGCATGGAGGGTGGGCAGTGATGCTTGATCCTTGGACAGGGGAAATTTGGGCTCTTGCGCAACTGCCCTCTTTTGATCCTGCGCACTATTCCGATTTTTTCAACCGCCCTGAATTGCTGGAGAGAACGCGCGTGAAAGCGGTGACCGATTGCTATGAGCCGGGCTCGATCTTTAAGCCAATTACCATGGCGATTGCTCTTCTTGCAAATGAGGAGCGCAAACGCTCTGGAGGAGCGCCTCTTTTTACTCCGGAAGAGAAGATGCCCTGTGCGCATGGCTGGTTCCCCGGGAGAAGCACTCCGTTAAAGGATGCGCGCGTCTATAATTTTCTCAATATGGATATGGCACTGCAGAAATCCTCCAACATCTATATGGCGCGGATTGCGCAGCGGATTGTTGAGACGATGGGGGAGGAGTGGTATCGCAATGCGCTTGTTTCTCTTTTTGGTTTTGGGCTGAAAACAGAGGTGGAAATTCCTGGAGAAAATCCTGGATTTGTGCCGAAGCCAGGCAAACTTTATCCCAATGGAAAGCTGCAATGGTCGGCGCCAACTCCCTATTCGCTTGCCATGGGACACAGCATCTCGATCAATGCGATGCAGGTGGTAAAGAGCTATGCGCTTTTAGCCAATGGAGGTAAGGAGGTTCAGCCTCATCTTGTGCGCAAGATTGTGAAGGAGGGGAAGGTCGTTTTGGATAAGAGTTCTCTTCGCGCGACAAAGCCGCTTCTCCCCGAGAAAGTATGTGCAAGGCTCGTGCGTTCTCTTAAATTTGCAACAAAAGAGGGGGGGACCTGCAAGAGGGCCGATGTGATGGGGTATACAGAGGCGGGAAAGTCGGGAACCGCGGAGAAGGTCATCGAGGGCGGTTATTCAAAAGATCACAACATCTCTTCCTTTGTCGGCTTCGCCCCGGCAACCCATCCCCGTTTTGTCCTTCTCGTATCCGTCGATGATCCTGAAAAGAAAACAATTCCTAACGTGGGAAAACAGCAGTATGGAGGTATTGCAGCGGCGCCTGTTTTCCGCGAAATCGCCACACAGACTCTTGAGTACCTCGGCGAGACTCCCGATGACCCTTATGGATTTTCCCCAGGAGACCCCAGAAGGGATCCCAAGCGCGCTGATTGGGTGAGAGAAGTGCAGGAGTTGAGGGAATTGTATGAAAAATGGAATCATGCTGGGATATATACCCAAACAAGATGAAGAGTTGACAACTGGCCTTTGGTCTCAGAAAGAAAACATGATGGGAAGGATGTGCATGATACGCATGATAAATTTATCATGCGTATCATGCACATCCTTCCCATCATGGTTTCTTCCTGAGACCAAAGGCCAGTTGTCAACTCTTCATCTTGTTTGGGTAGATAGATTTGTGAGGTGTGATGATGGTTCGTCTTCTTTCTCTATTTTTCTTTTCTTTTTTAACCCTACAAAGTGAGGATTTGCCCGTGAAGAAAAATTCGATTGTGATTTTGGAAACGACGATGGGTAACATTGAAGTGACCTTGAAACCCGATATTGCTCCCAAGGCGTGTGAAAATTTTACAGGTCTTGTACAGAAGCACTACTACGATGGTGTGCAGTTTCACCGCGTGATCAAAAATTTTATGATTCAGGGGGGGGATCCCACAGCGACGGGAGCTGGCGGCGCTTCTCTTTGGGACAAGCCCTTTGCCGATGAATGTTCCAAAGAGGTGAAGTTTGATAAACCAGGCCTTCTTGCTATGGCCAATCGCGGTCCAGGGACAAATGGCAGTCAATTTTTTATCACGACAGTCGCAACTCCATGGCTCCACATGAAGCACACTATTTTTGGGGAAGTGACTGCCGGATACGAGATCGTAAAGCAGCTGGAAGGCGTCAAGACGGGCGCAGGCGATCGACCTGTTTCTCCTGTCAAGATCGTGAAGGCCTATCTCAAAGAATAAACTCTTGTAATTTGGGATAGCTGGAAGGGGAGTCCCTAAATTCCTGTCTGGATGCGACTTCTGCAAAGGAGCCTGCATCCAGCAAGA
>JAGWKO010000084.1 GCA_028873295.1 Verrucomicrobiota bacterium | reverse complement strand
CGACCTCGAACTTTTGCATAAAATAGCCAATAGATTTTTGAAGACTACCATTTATACTAAAAAATAAAATTTTTTAGTAAGAATTTTTGGGCAAGGGCACGGGCAGGGGCAAGGGCAAGGAAATGAGGTTATGCAAGAGGTCTATTGTCAACTGGAGGTTAGGGTGCGCAAGGTTTCGAACCATTGCATTGCTTCGCCTGCCATCATTTTAACCATCAGCATCCAGGCTGCGGCCATGATAGCGATCCCCACCCAGGATTTGAGAGCGACGCCCAAGAAGGTGATCTGTACCTGCGGCGCCAGGCGATTTGCGATGCCGAGAAAGAGGTCAGTACAGAGAATGCCGATCAGTGCAGGGGCCGAGAGCTGAACTGCAATGCGAAACATCAGGGCAGCAAGTTCCATTACCTGAGGCCAAAAAGGACTGTTCAATTCAAAAAAAGAGGGGCCAATGGAAGGAAAGAGGCGATAGGAATCGGCAATTCCTTCAAAATAGAGAAATGGGCCTCCCAGCACATAAAAGAGAGCGATCAGGAAAAAATTGTTCAGAAGCCCAATAGGTCCGGTCTGCACTTGCGCTGTTGGATCGGAGACTTGCAGGGAAGAGGCGCCGCGCTGAAAGTCGATGAGGCTTCCTCCCATCTCTGCAATATAGAAGGGGATGGCAGAGAGAAACCCCAGAATAAGGCCGATGAGCAGCTCTTTCAGGAGATAACCACTTAATGAGCCAATAGTAAAAACAAGCGTTTTTGGCACGGCGAGAAGAGCCGGAGGCAGGAAAAGAGCAAGAAGTGCAAGACTGAAGAGCACTCGGATAGGTCTTGGTACAATTCTTCCCCCAAGAAAGGGGGCAAGAGAGACGATAGGAAGCAGTCTTGCAAGCGTCAAGAAAAAGAGCGAGAGAACAGTCTGAGGAGGAAGTTTGGGGAGAGAGAGAAGCAGGGAGAGGTAGTTCTCAGTCGCAGTAAAAGAAGAGGTCATTCGGGTGTTGCATAACCATAGCGTTTGGCAAGAGTGCAGATGTTTGTAAAGAGATCAGGCTCCAAAGCTTCTTTTAGATCTGCCCAAGTAAAGTAATGTCTTGTTTTGGTTCCCCAGGAGTTGGTGTTTTTGGGCACGTGGCACAGAGCGTCTCTGGGGAAAGAGATGCCCAGGCGCTGCTGAAATTCACCCCACTTCTCCTCCAAATCCTCCAGGCGATAGCTCCATTCAGCAATCGACTCTGCAGCGAGATTCCAGTAATACCAATATTTGGCGCACTTTACAAGATGCGGATCCTGAATCGTAATCTGAGGGATATGTTGGATAATAAAGTGCCATGAGTGAATGTCTTCTGTTACGTAGGTCGAAGAGATTACCTGGAGCGGATCGCGAATCTGGTGAAAGATATGGTCGAAATGGTAATCCTCAGGGCGCAAATTCCACCTTCCGATCTTGGGAAGTACTGCGAAATCACAAGTGGACATCCCATCGCGCCCCATTCTTTCATGGCGTATGTGCATGCCGCAGTTTTTAAGCAGCGTGGAGATGTAAAGAGTGCCGCTGCGCGCACAGCCTACAACAAGAAGTTTCTTTTCTTCTTTGCGAGAAACAAAAAAGAGGGTCAGCGCTGCGCAGGAGATGAGCAGGAGAGAGAGATAAACGATACGACGTATACCCCAAAAAGCTGAAAAGTTTGACTTTAGAGCGCGTGAAAGCGCCAAAAATCGATCGTCGGGGAGGGGGGGTGTATTTGCCTCAATACTACCCCCTCCC
>JAGWKO010000008.1 GCA_028873295.1 Verrucomicrobiota bacterium | reverse complement strand
ATGGGAAGGATGTGCATGATACGCATGATAAATTTATCATGCGTATCATGCACATCCTTCCCATCATGTTTTCTTCCTGAGACCAAAGGCCAGTTGTCAACTCTTGAACCATTTTGGGTATACAGCCCCCCCCAAAAAAAAAGAGGCAAAATTCGGCCAAAATAATCCCGAAAATCGACGAACCCTCAATTATGCAAGAGGTCTATTCTCAAAATCAGGTCTAAAATTCGGTAAGGCTCATCGCGATCGCAGCAGCAAGTGCATCCTCGTCGCTGAGTGCTCCTCCCATATCCGTAGCGGTATTCACTGAGCCCGGTGTCACACTGTTGTTATTTCCAGGTTCTGCTAAGCTCATCGCAAGCGCAGCAGCGAGCTGTTCCTCTTCGCTGAGTCCTTCTTCATCCATAGGGAGGTCATCTATAGAGAAATTAAGCGGGCTTGGTGCCTCATTATTGTTAGTTTGCTGTGCTCCAATCTGTCGGGCTATCCATGCATCTCGAGAGGTGTCCATGGTAACTTCGAGTTCCGGGACCTCCATGTCGAGGGCATCGCATATTTGCATCCAGAGTTCATGACAACGCTGCCATTCAGTGTTATTATGGAGTGCGTTGCTTTCTGAATGTTTGGTGATAGTTTGTGAAACGAGGTTTCTAAGTAATCCCCTATGTGATGTTTTAAATGTTTCGGACATAGTGGTCGCTTCTTTTTTGAGAGAGACTGGTCTTGGGGAAGGATCGGTTGTTGTTGCGGGAGCTGTGGAAATTTCGCTTTGGGACACGCACATTTCCTTGTCTTCAAAGCACTGCTCTATTTCCTCTTCATACTCTTCTTCTGCTTCAGAATAGACGTACTCATCGCCACTATCATAGTTGTACTCCTCTTGTTGAGCGACGATCTCTTTGCTTTGAGAGGTTGATCTTCTCTCTCCTGACTCTAAAAGGTTTTTCATCCTTTCCTGTACCCACTGCAATTTGATTGAGCGCTCATCGGGAGCTTCACATCTTGCAAGATCGCCCATGTCTTTCACGAGATCGATATAGTCCTTGGAAATTCCACATGCTTCAAGAAGATCGAGCCACCACCATTTAATGTTTTCTTCACCCGAGGTGTAGAGGACTTCCGTTGCTCTTTGCAAAATCTTTTGTTCTACTGGTTTAAATTCTTCAGTCCCGAATAGTCCTTCGCCATACTTGCGGATGTTATAGGTCGCGTCAAACGGCAGTTCAGCATTCAGAGAGAGAGCAATCTTATCCGCAACATCTTTCCTTGTTTCTGTTTTTATTAATGTGAGGTCGCCTGGTCTGATTTCTACAGGTCTCCATCCCTTAGGCATCCCAATCTTTACAGGGCTCGTGATGGCAAATGGAGATGGAGTGAAGTGATCGGCTCCGCTTTTATGAGTAGCCCACCAGCTGTCGGCTGCTTCGAATGCGCACTTTGCGATTTCTCGTACCTCTCTCATGACATTCAGGTTATTTCCGGACAGTTGACTTGGGCCTTGAAGCGTTCCCCGCAGGAAGGCTGCTACCTCCTCCTTCCCATTAAAACTCTCAAACTGGTCCAGGATGTTTTTCTGGTAATTGCTCCAGTCGGCATTTTCAAACGCGCCTCTATTTATAGACATAAATCTCCTTAATATTAATAATGATTTTATTATATCACAATTATTTTATTAAGTCAATGTATTGAAATTTGAACTATATTAATTCGGGTGCATAAAGAGCTTGAGTTACGGCCTGTTCAGGACAGGCTATCCTATGTTTTGCTGCATCAAGGTGTTGGAGTGTTTTTGCGAGCTCTTTTTCCTCATCTGTACCATGTTTAAGGAAATGGTCTACTCCGCGCTTATAAACTCGTCTGGCGTGGAGTTCGAGTTCTGCGTAGGAAGAATCGATATGCTCTTTTAGTTTAGATACTTCCATTCCTATTGTGAGGATTTTTTTAGCTGTGAAGATGGCGTTCCCGTAAGAGGAGTTAGCCGGCACTTTGCAGGTGGGCGGAGGGGAGCAGATTTCCTGTACCGCTTCCCTGGGGTTAATAAAAAAGAGCGAGACGTCCAAGGCTTCAAAGCCGCGAATTGAGCCCCATTCGGAATGTTTTGAAAAGGTTCTGATTCCGGCATTGTACGCGTTTTGTAAAAGAGAGTGCCACTTCTTATATGCTTTTGTCTCTTCATCCCCGATCATTCCTTGGGCAGGGGGGAGGGAGTGGGCGTAGAGTTGGATTGTTTCAGCAAAACTTACATGTCGCGTCAGCTCCTTCGCAGCAGCAGCTGTTGTGGCATCCTTTTCTCCTGGTTGCTGCCAAAGCACACGATCGAGGGATAGGAAGCGAAAACAGAGAGCATCCGGTTCGCTTTTTGCTTTTGCTTCCTGAAATTCTTTTTTGTGTGCAATCAGGCAAATCCTGATTTCTGGAGAAAAGAGAACGGTTCTACGGGATGGCGCATTGGCAAGATCCAGGTAGGAGAGATGTGAGTAGGCATGGCCCCTTTTTTTCTTTCTTTTTCTTTCTTCCAAATCAAAGCGATGGTTAGGACCGCCTGGTGATTGCGTCTCTTTCAGGGGGAGGTTCTGCTCCCAGTTCTCTTTTCGAGCGTATCCAACCACATCAAATGCTTCATCTTCCCATGCATCAGCTTGCGCTGGATTGCTGTATGCACATGGGAAGTTGGTTGTATCTGATACATTATTCATTGAGAGGATGATGATTAACTATCATCCTCTGTATTGTCAATGGGGGAGAAGCCGTAGAGGGCGCGTCGCACAGCGTGTTCGGGAGAGCCGGCTCCATACTGTGTGATGTCCAGGTTGCGCAAGTTTTTTGCAAGCGCCTTTTCTTCCTCTGTGCCATGTTGGATAAAATAGGCAACTCCGCGCTGATAGGATTGCGTGGCGAGTGCATCGAGCTCCGCATAAGCAGTGTCGATGGCTGGTTCCAGTCCTGAAGCCTTTTTCCCTATTGTGAAGATCGCATTTGCCTGGTTGATATGATGACCATAGGAATAGGCGCGCGCCGGGGCGCTGGAAGGGAAAACTCTCTCCATTTCTTCTCTTGGGAAAATTTTTTCCATCGCTTCTTTTGGACTATGGAGAAAGAGGGGGACGTTTATCTTTTCAATGCCTTGAATTACTCTTAATTCCGGATTGTTCAAAAGGGTATTGTGCCCAATGCGATAGGCTTTTCGTATAAGTTTGCGCCATTTATGGTATGCTGTTTTCAGGTTGTTTTCCCCAGCCTCCTGTGCTTCGGGCGATAGCTCTTTCAGATCAGGTGACAATGCATATCCCCATAGTTGAATTTTTTTAGCAAAACTCTGATGTATTTCCAACTCATTCTGCGCGTCAGCAATTGTGTTATTGACCTCTGCCGCTTGACGCCAAAGGTCTTCGCACAGAGAGGTTGAATAATAGACCCCTGCGGTTTTTTTTATGCTCTCCGCTTCTTGAAATTCTTCTTTGGTGGCAATCAGGCAAGTGCTGATTTTTGGAGAAAAAAAGACGGTTTTTTTTGCTTTGATAGAGGGTGCAGTAGAAAGATCCAGATAATCTAGATGAGAGTAGGCGTGGCGCTGTTTCTTTTTCGGCTTTACTGCCAAATCAAGGGGGGACTCGGATTTTGGCGGGGTGGGGAGAGATTGTGGTGTCGCAAGAGGTGAGCTTAGATCCCAGCGCGCCTCTCGAGCGTACCCCACAGTATGAAAAGCTTCTTCTTCTGGCTCATCTTGCAGCTGTTCATAATACTCTTGCATGGGTGTTGCAAGAAAGTCCTCATTATCTTCATCAATATCGCAGTATTGCATTGGGGAAACGCTTCCCTCTCTTGGGATGCCGAAGTCTCCTACGTCGTCAAAGAGGGCTTGCACAATGCTCGAGGTTCTATTCCTGATGTTTGAGGTCAAGAGTCTCATCTCCGACTCGTCCTGATCAATCTCACAAGAAGAATTTGGTGTGCGATAATTTGTTATGTTTGTGGTATTATTCATATAAATTCCTTTATTTCTTTATTATTATATAATAAATATCACTTCAGGTCAAGGGTAAATAAGGAATCACTTGTCATTTTCTCCCGTTCTTGGCACATTCTTTCTTGTGGATTCTTTGCTTTCTTCTCTCTGTTCCGTTTCCCAAATTAGAGAAAAACTGCGTCTGCTGGATGCTCATCCTTCTGTAGCAAAGGCTGTTGCGGATAGTCCTTATCTCTTTTCCACTCTTTCTCCAGAAGAGGAGATGGTGGGGAAGCAGCTTCTTGTGATTGGACAATGGGAGCGTATTATTGGTGAGGAGAGGGACCCCTTGGAGATTGCCGAGCTTTTGAAGAAGCTGCTTGTGGTCGACTCCTTTTATAGGGAGATGGGGGGGCTTGTCGGCTATCAGGAGAAGGTAAAGAGTTTTCTTGAGAATCGGGAGGATGAGCGCTCTTTAGAGGCTGCGGCCTTTCACTCTCCTGCTTTTATCGATATTTGTGAGGAGAGTGAGGAGGTGTGGGATGCGATTCTTTCAGGTCTTCAAGCGCTTCCGGAGACTGCGGAGCTCTATCCTCTTGGTGGGGCGGCGGATCGATTGCATCTTGTCGATGAGGAGACGGGGTCTGAGCTTCCTGCGGCAAAGCTTCCTTACGGAGGTCGTACGCTGTTGGAGGGGCTGATTCGCGATCTTGCTGCGCGAGAGTTTCTCTATTTTCGTCTTTTTGGGCGGCAGCTTGAGACTCCTATTGCCATGATGACCTCTTTGGAGAAGGGCAATCATCGCCATGTGCTCTCTATCTGTGAGGAGCAGCGCTGGTTTGGGCGGAGGAGAGAGAGTTTCCGATTTTTTACACAGCCTCTTGTCCCTGCGGTGAATCGCAGGGGGGACTGGTGTCTTCTCGGTCCTATGACTCCTCTTTTGAAGCCTGGAGGGCATGGTGCTCTCTGGAAGCTCGCCTCGGATGAGGGGGTGCTTCGCTGGCTCATGCAGCTCGGCAGGAAGCAGGCTCTCGTGCGGCAGATCAACAATCCGATTGCATCGCTGGACTATGGTCTTTTTGCATTTGTGGGGCTTGGAGTGAAAAGAAAGGCGGTTTTCGGATTTGCCTCCTGTCCCCGACTTGTGGAGTCTGCTGAGGGCGTCAATGTGGTGATCGAGAAAAAGAATGGCGAGGTGGCACTGACCAATATCGAGTATTGCGATTTTGTTAAGTATGGGATTGAAGATCGCCCTATTAAAGAGGGGGAGCCCTACTCCCGCTTTTCTTCCAATACCAACATTCTCTTTGTGAGTCTCCGAGCCATTGAGCGCGCAGTGAAGATTTGTCCCTACCCCGGTCTTCTGGTGAATCGCAAGGAGACCGCCTATACGACTCTTTCCGGAGAGAAGCGCAAAGAGGAGATGGCGCGCCTTGAGTCGACAATGCAAAATATCGCAGACGTTTTTGTTGAGTCCGCTCTTCATTTCAGAAAGAGGGGCGGAGAGTTGAAAAAAACTTTTGTCACCTATAATCAACGTCACAAAACGATTGCAACTGCTAAAAAAGCATTTGTCCCCGGAGGCCCTCTCAGAGAGACGCCGGAGGAATGCTTTTATACGCAACTTCAATCAGCAAGAGAGCTTTTGGAGAGGTGCCAGTTTCTTTTGCCGCCCAGAAGATCTCTGGCCGAGATGTTAGAGCAGGGGCCCGATTCTCTTTTCCTCTATCACCCGGCGCTTGGGCCTTTCTACTCTTTGATTGCTGCAAAGTTGCGAGGGGGGAAGTTGGCTCCTGGGGCGGAGTTGCTGCTGGAGATTGCGGACCTCGAGATCTGTCAGCTCGAACTTTCCGGGAGTCTTCGTATTCTCTCAACGCAGCCCATGGGGCACTATGAGGGGGATTTTCTTCGCTACTCTCATCGAACGGGGCGCTGCTTGTTGCGCAATGTGCGTGTTGATAATGCGGGGGTAAACTGGAAAGAGAGTGCTCCCTATTGGAAACAGCGCCTTTGCAGGGAAGAGGGGGTGACAATTCAGCTGAATGGTTTTTCCGAATTTGTCGCAGAGGATGTGCAGTTGCGTGGAGAGCATCATTTTGTTGTGGAAGAGGGGACGAGAATGCGCCTGATCATGAGGGAAGGGAAGCTGATAAGAGAAGTGGAGTCCTTGTGCGATGAGTCATTTTGGGTATATCGCCTCAAAGAAAAAGGGCGAGGAATCCTCGCCCTAAGACATCAGAGTGATGTAGGCCGGTAGTCAGGCAACTGTGGCACTCTTATCTTCTTTAGTTTCCTTAGCTCTCGGGTAGAAGCTGTAGATCGCCAGTGCCGTGATTCCGACTGCCCCGAGGGCAGTTGCGGCCTGAAAAGAAGGAGTTTTCATTGCGCATCTGCTGCAATGGAGTGCTGTTTTTGCCTCATGCAGCACAGCTCTTGCGATAGTGGCTACTTTACTTGTAAGCGCCGAGTAGTGGGTTGGCAGGCTGCGGCATACCCATGCCGCTGAGCTGTACGCTTGCGATAGCCCTTGATTAGCTGCGCTGTACGCTTGTGAGAGTACCTGATTAATAGAGTTCATAAGCATCCTCCTGGTTGGTTTTCTGGTGGTTACGCACCATTTTTTTTGTAGAGAAAAGACTTTAATATAGCGGTGGATTAATGTCCATCTGCCTGAGGTTGTGAATCAAGCAGAAAGTGAACTTGTGTAATCGCCTCCAATTTGCTAAGATTGCCCTTTTTATAACCCCGACTTTTGGCTATGGAGTTTTGGCTATGGATAGTGCGACAGAAGCGCGTTTACGCGCTCTACGAGAGAGAATGACCTCAATGTGGAGGTATCTTTGACCTGGAGAGCAAAGAAAAAAAAGTAGCTCTTTTAGAAAAGGAGATGGCGGGGGATGCCTTTTGGGATGACCAGGAGGCTGCGCAGAAGGTTATTGCGGAGAGCAATGGCCTGAAAAACTGGATCCTTCCCTACCGGGAGATCGACCGGGGGCTTTGCGACATTGAAGATCTTTTCCCGGAGGCAGAGTCTATCGGAGACGTGGAGCTTGTGCAGGAACTGTTGCTATCGCTTGACGATCTCGAGAAGAGACTTGCCGATCTTGAGGTGCGGAAGATGCTTGGCGGCGAGCTCGATGATAAGGACTGCTATCTTGAGGTCAATGCAGGGGCGGGAGGAACGGAGTCGTGCGATTGGGCAGAGATGCTCTCTCGGATGTACCAGCGCTATGCAACGCGCAAAGGGTGGAAGGTCGAGCTTGTCGATCGCCTGGAGGGGGATGTCGCTGGCGTTAAAAGTGTGACTTTTCGCTTTTCGGGGCCTTTTGCCTATGGCTATTGCAAGTCGGAAAAGGGAGTACATCGCCTGGTGCGGATTTCTCCTTTTGACTCCAATGCGCGAAGGCACACGAGTTTTGTCTCTGTCGACGTGACGCCGATCATCGAGGCAGTGCGGGTAGAGGTGCGCACTGAAGATATTAAGGTGGACACTTACCGCGCTTCGGGAGCTGGAGGACAGCATGTGAACAAGACCGATTCTGCGGTCCGCATCACGCATCTTCCAACGGGTATTGTCGTCTCTTGTCAGAGCGAAAGAAGCCAGATACAGAACCGCGAGACCTGCATGCAGATGCTGCGCTCCAAGCTCTATGAGCGGGAGGTGCTCGCCCGTCAGGAGAAGCTCTCCCAGATGGGGGGAGAAAAGAGAGAGATCTCTTGGGGAAGTCAGATCCGCAATTATGTCTTTCAGCCCTATACTTTAGTCAAGGACACGCGAACGAAAGTAGAGGTTGGCAATATTACGGCTGTGATGGATGGGGAGATCGACGAGTTTGTGCAAACCTATTTGAAAATGTTTGGATGATTTCTTCTGATTTTGACATTCGCTTCTCTGAAGAGGGGGATCTTACTGCTCTTGAGCGCTGGTTCCCCGATGAGAGCGCCTGCAGCGATTTCCCCTTTGGAATGGAAGAGAAGGGGCAAGCGCTGCGCAACTGGATTGGATTTGCCCGGTACAAGGCGAGTCTTACAGGAACATGGAAGGGGGAGCCCTGTGCGGTGGGGACTCTTTTTTTGATGCCCTATCGCAAGGTGGCACACCACGCTTCCTTTTATCTCATTGTGGCGCCAGAGAGGCGAAGAGTTGGCGTTGGCACCTCCATGGTGCGCAATTTGCTGCATTTGGGAAGGACCCGCTTTCGTTTAGAAAGTGTGCATGTGGAGATCTATGAGCCGAGCTCGCTTCTTCCTATTTTGGAAAGGCAGAACTTTGTTTCTTTTGCGCGGCAGGAAAATTTTATCCACTTTGATGGGACAAGACGCTCGCGTCTTTTGCTGGAGCATTTTTTTTAAGTGAAAACTGATTTGATGATTCGCCCTGCGGAAGCAGATGATGAGCGCTATCTTGTGGAGTGGCTCCTGGAGCCGGGAGTATTGCGCTGGTTTCCTTTGGCTGATCTCAGAGAGATTGAAGATGCAGCGCGCATTTGGATGAGCTATGCCAAAATTCAGGCAACGCTTACCGCTGTCTACCAGGGAGTTCCCTGTGGGAGCGCTACCATCTACATTAACTCTTATAAAAAGCTGGCGCACCAGGCTCTTTTTGGGATTCTTGTGGGGAGTCAGTGGCGTGGAAAAGGCATTGGTACAGAACTTCTCTCCCAATTGATCTCTCTTGCACAAGAGCGTTTTCGGCTGGAGGTTCTGCACTTGGAAGTGTATGAGGGCAATCCTGCGATCCGTCTCTATCAGCGCTTTGGGTTCCAGCAGTATGGATTTCAGCGCCATTTTGCCAAGGAATCGGCAGAAGAATACCTCGGGAAAATCATGATGGAAAAAAAATTATGTCCTTGAATGTGGAAGAGAGACTGAAAACCCTTTTTTCTCCCAAAAAGTTGCAACTGACGTGGCATGACAATCGCTCCTCTTTTCTCTCTTGTCGCAAGGGAAAGGATGGGGTGTCGCTTCGCTTGCACCGTCTTTTTGCTTCAGCGCCTTCCCGGATTCTCGAGGCACTTCCCTCCTATATTTTAAAGGGGGACCGCTCGGCGGCCGCTCTCTTGCGCGAGATGGCGCATCGCTATTTCTCCTGTCAAAAGGCGCCTCCTCTCCCTTTGCAGGCAAAGGGAATGGTTTATGATCTTGAAGAGATCGCTGAGAAAGTGCGAAAAAGCTATTTCCCTGCATTGGAGCCTATTTCCATAGGATGGTCTGAGGCGAAAAGTCGCAGCAGGGCATGCCGCTCGATGCAGCTTGGCGTCTATGATCGCCATCGCAATCAGATTCGAATTCACCCATCGCTGGATCAGAAGAAGGTTCCTCTCTATTACCTCACTTTTCTTGTCTATCATGAGATGCTGCACGCGATCTGCGCGCCAAAGCTTGACCAAAAGGGAAGAATTATCGTTCATACGGCAGAGTTTCGCGCTCTTGAGAAGCAGTTCGAGCACTTTGCTCTATCCAGAGAATGGGAAAAAAAGGGGTTGTTATTTCATGGCAGGGCATAGCAAGTGGGCCAATATCAAATATCGCAAAGACCGCGCCGATCGAAAGAAGGGAAAATTTTTCAGTCGCGCGATCAAAGAGATTATTTCCGCTGTAAAACAGGGAGGCCCTGACACCAAGGCAAACAGCAAACTCCGCATTGCAATTGAGAAGGCAAAGGAGGGGAACGTCCCTCATGATACGATCGAGCGCAATATCAAAAAGGCATCCGATCCAGGGACGGAGGATTTTCTTCCTTTCCAATATGAGCTCTATGGCTTTGGCGGCGTAGGAATTCTCGCTTCAGGTCTTACTGACAATCGCAATCGCACTGCTTCCGAGATCCAGATTGTTATCAACAAATGTGGAGGAGTGCTTGCAAAACCAGGCTCTGTTGCTTTCAATTTCAATCGCCAGGGCGTCATCGATGTGGAGAAGGAGTCAATTGCCGAAGATGTGCTCTTTCTTCTTGTGAGCAGCCTCGGCGCCGAGGAGATGGAGATAAAAGAAGACTGTTACCATATTCTTACAAGTGTAGAGACCTTTGCCGCTGTCAAAGAGGCGATTGAGAAAGAGGGCGGCAAGATTGTGGAGGCAGAGCTTGCCATGGTTCCCAAGGTGTGGGTAGAGTCCACAGAAGAGGAAGCTGCGGCAAATGTTCTCCTTATAGAGCGCCTTGAGGGGCTCGACGATGTGGACGCTCTTTATCACAACATGGCGCTGTAACATGCCCCAGACAGGTGGAGAGACGAATGCCGCGTGAAAAGGCGGACTTTGCCTCAAGGAGCCGCTTCTCTGTCTCTCTCCAGGCGGATTCCTGGGCCCTCTGCTCTGAAAGGGTGCTGTTTAGCTTCTTTACAACCTCATCGCGCGCCCAGGTAGAGAGTAGAGCAAAAATTCCATCGACTAATCGGCCGCGTAAAGCGGGGTCAGCTTCCTCTACCTTTGCATCAAGCTCTTTGAGGCGCGCTTGCGTCTCGATCCAGGAAAGCGCTCCTGTAGCAAGGGGAGAAAGCAGCGCCTCCAAAGAGTTCCCTTGCGCATGTGCCAGCGCTTTTCCTACAGAGCCCTCCGCAAAACGGGCCGTCTCAGGGGCAGCGCCGAGTTTTTTCAGTACCTCGGTCACTTCATCAGAGGAGAGAGGAGAGAAGCGCACCTTGGCAAGACGTGAGAGAAGTGTTGGCAGGAGTTCCTCAGGACGGGAGCTGAGAAGGATAAAAACAGTTCCTTCTGTCGGCTCCTCGAGCGTCTTTAAAAGCGCATGGCTCGAAGGGGGTGACATTCTCTCTGCTTCTTCGATCACAAGAATACGGCCCGCTCCAGAAAAAGAGGTGCATTCTACGCGGCGCTGAAGTTCTGCAATTCCCTCCATCGTGTGTACCCCACTCTTGCTTTCAGGGCGCAAGAGGAAGAAGTCAGGATGCCGTTCTATTTTCTCAAGTGGTGTAGAGAGAAGGTATGCTGCCAGGGATTTTGCGACAAGTGACTTGCCAATGCCCGCGATTCCTGTAAAGAGCAAGGCATGGGGTAGGGTGTTTTGTTTGATCTGCTTCTGTAAAAGAAGTTTGGGAAATTCATGCCCTGTGATTGCGGAGAACATGGGAGGAATTGTGAGCTATAAATAGGGAGAAGTCAACTCTGCAGGTTGCATTCCTGGCAGTCCCTTTCTTCAAGCGCTTTTGCGTCAGCGGCCTCTACCCATTCCCCACCAAAGGATTGGTAGATCTGTATATAGGAGAGAAAGGAATTGCCTTTGGCTGTTTCATAGTCGAGAAGTCCTTCAAAGAGGTAGCGCTCTGCATCGAGATAGGTGAGGTAGTCAGTTTGTCCCTCTTTGTAGCGAAGATCTGCAAGGTGCAGATACTTTTGCAGCGCCTCAACGCGGATTCTCTGTGTCTCCACCTCTTCAAGATAGATCTTGTGCGCTGTGAGCGCATCATTTGCTTCTTTGTAGGCTTTGAGTGTTGTAGAGAGGTAGGCGTGGAGAGCCTCTTTTTTCATTGCCTTTGCCTCTTCCAGTTCGCCAGTGAGTGCAAAGCCGGTAAAGATCTGCTGGAGAATATCCGTTCCTACGTTCCAGACCTCAGAGTTTTTCGTGAAGAGGCCATTTTTGCCGGCAAAGTAGACGCTCTCGGTCCCAGCGCCACCTGCAAGATTGATTTGAGGGAAGAATTGTGCCCTTGCAACGCCGATGTTTGCATTGAAGCTCATTAACCTCTCCTCTGCTGCTCGTACGTCGGGGCGATTGTTTAATAGATCTGAAGGGAGAAAGGCCGGAATTGTCGGAGGCATTGTCTCTTCATCCAAAGTCCTGCCTCGCGGAATTTCTGTGGAAGGGATGCCGAGCAGGAAGCTGAGTTGATTTTCCACCTCTGCGATCTGCAGGGTATACTCTTCCACTTTGAGTTCTGCCTGCTGCACTTCCGCGGTCGCCTGCTCCACTTCGATGTCTGAGGTGAGTCCAAGCTCAAAGCGTATTTTGGCAAGATAGAGCGAAGTGTCTCTTGTCTTTTTTGTCGCCTCCGAGATCTTGAGTTGCTGATCGAGCTGACGCAGCTGGATATAGCTGCTTGCAACAGAGCTAACAAGAGCAAGAACGACGCTGCGCCTTGCTTCGATTACGCTCAGCCAAGCGTGATAGGCAGCTTCGGCGCCACTGCGAACCTCTCCCCACAAGTCAACAAGATAGGAAGCTTTAAATACGATGCCAAAGATGTTGAAAATCGGTTTGATGTTGGGAGGCAGTGCTGTCACTGTTGTTGAAATTTTTTGGCGTGAAGTGAGCCACTCTCCGCTGACCTGAGGGTAGAATTGTGAGCGGGCAATCATGAGCTGCGCCTGGTATTGGTCAACGCGTGCGATGGCTGTTTTCAAATCCTGGTTGTTGTAGAGCGCCTGCTGAATCAGTTCTCCCAGCACAGGATCGCCAAACTGCTTCCACCAGTCGGTCTTAATATCTTCTGAAGTTGTAAGAGGCGTGCGCCAGGCCTCTTCACAGCAGGTTTCTGGTCGTTCATAGCGCGGTGCAAGCGTACAGGCAGCAAGAAAGAGGAGTGATGTAATTTTTTTCATCTCTTCTCCCGGCAAAGCCAGGTGAAAAAGAGAGGGACGAAGAAGAGAGCAAGTGTTGTCGCAGCGATCATGCCTCCCATCACTCCAGTGCCGACGGCATGGCGACTCGCAGCGCCGGCGCCCTTGCTGATAACAAGTGGTAAGACGCCTACGATGAAGGTGATAGAGGTCATGAGAATCGCCCGGAAGCGCAGCCTTGCTGCAGAGATCGCCGCCTCGCGGGTGGAGAGCCCCTCTTGCCTTTTCATGAGCGCAAATTCAACGATCAAAATCGCATTCTTTGCAGAGAGTGCAATCAGTGTGACAAGGCCAATCTGGAAATAGACATCATCGGGAAGGCCGCGCAAATAGATCGCGACAAAGGCGCCAAAGATTCCAAAGGGAACAGCAAAGAGAATAGCAAGTGGCGCTGACCACTTTTCATAAAGAGCTGCTAAAATAAGAAAGATGATGAGAAGCGCTGCCAGGAGGACAGTTGCGGAAGTGCCACCTGTTGCGATCTCCTGGTAGGCAATGCCACTCCATCCAGGAAAAAAATCTTCCGGCAAATCCTGGGAGAGCGTCTGCAATGCCTCGATCGCCTGACCGCTTGTATACCCGGGCGCAGGGATCGCAAGAAGCTCCACTGCAGGAAAATCGTTGAATCGAGTGACAAGACCCATACCCTTATCCATCTCTACTGTGAGGAGCGCTTTGAGGGGGACCATCTGCCCAAAGCTCGAGCGCACATACATGTCGCCAAGATCAGAGAGCCTTTCCCGCGCGCTCGGCTCCGCCTGAACAATCACCTGGTAAACGCGCCCGAATTTGTTAAAATTGTTCACATAGACAGAGCCGATCAGCGTTTGCACCGCTTCAAACACGTCGCTAATCCCCACCCCAAGCATGCGCGCCTTATAACGATCGAGCTGGATGTTGAAGGTCATGTTGTCAAAGCTTGTGGTCGGATGCAGAGCTCGAATCATGGGGAAATTCTTGCTCTTTGCAATAAACTCATTCAGCACCTGCTCGAAGAGATCATTCCCACCATCTCCACGATTCTCAATCCAGAATTCAAGCCCTCCGACGGTGCCAAGTCCTTGAATAGCAGGTGGGTTTGCAACGATCACGATGGCGTCGTCGATCTTTTCCATAAAGAGCTGGTTGAGTTCTTGTTGAATTGCTGCAGCGCTGAGGTTGTCCGCTTTTCTCTTATCCCAATCTTTCAGTACGATGAAGGTGGTGCCGACTCCTGTTCGTGCCAGGCTTTCGATCAGACTGAAGCCGGTGAGGCTGACGATCTGATCGACGCCTGCATTTTTTTTGGATAGCTCTTCTACAAGGGTATTCACTTTCACTGTGCGATCAAGGCTTGCCCCGTCGGGAAGATAGGCAAGCGCTATGAGGTAGCCCTGATCTTCTTGTGGGACGAGGCTTTTTGGCGTGCTGATAAAGAGGTACCCGATTGTTCCAAGAAGCGCTGTGAAGAGAAGCAGCGCAAGCCATTGCAGGGAGAAAAATTTCTCTGTGCAAAAAACGTAGGCGCGCGTGATTTTTTCAAATCCCGCATTGAAGAGGCGTCCCCAAAAGGGCACAGGCTGCTCTTTGAGAAGGATTGCTCCCATGGCGGGACTGAGTGTCAGAGCGACGAAACCGGAGATGGCAACAGAGATGGCGATTGTGAGTGCAAACTGTCTGTAGAGCTGGCCTGCGATGCCGCCGAGAAAGGCAACCGGGATAAAGACGGCACAGAGGGCAAAGACAATTGCGATGATGGGGGCCGTCACTTCCTGCATGGCGCGGATTGCGGCCTCCTTTGCGCTCAGATGATGCTCATGCAGATTGCGCTCGATATTTTCAACAACGACGATCGCATCGTCGACCACAATGCCAACAGCAAGGACAAGGCCAAAAAGCGTTAGCATATTGATCGAATAGCCGAGAAGATACATGCCGGCAAAGGTGCCGATAATAGAGACGAGCATGGCGACAACCGGAATAATGGTCGCTCGCCACTTTTGTAAAAAGAGAAGGACAACCAGCATGACAAGCAGGGCGGCTTCAACGATGGTTCTCTCGACTTCATGAATCGATCCTTTGATAAAAAGTGTTGAATCATAAGGAATCGAATAGGCGAGATCTGAGGGGAAGTGTTTTGCCATGTCAGCCATGGTGCTGTGCACGGATTCTGCGACGCTTAGGGCATTTGAGCCATACTCCTGGTAGATGGCAAGGGAGACGCAAGGGACGCCATTCAACTCCGAGTCCATCATATAGTTTTGAGCGCCGAGTGTAACGGAGCCAATATCGCGCAAGAGAACCATAGCGCCATCCGGATAGGCGCGAAGGACGATCTTTTCAAAATCCTCAGGCGTGGAGAGCCTTCCTTTTGTGCTGAAGGGGATTGTCATTGGCACGGAGTGAACATTTGGCTCCATGCCCAGCTCGCCGAGGCCAAAATCCTGGTTTTGTTCTCTGATTGCTGTGACCACATCGCTTGGCGTAATGCTCATTTGCGCCATCAGGTCGGGTCTGAGCCAAATCCTCATCGCATAATTGCGCTGGCCGATCACTTTGACATTGCTAATTCCAGGGAGGAGACTGAGCGCATTGACCACGTTGATGCTTGCGTAGTTGCTCACATAGGTCTGGTCATAGCGCCCTCCCGGTGATTGCATGGAGACCACCATGAGGATGTTGGGCATCTGTTTATAGATGGTAACCCCTTGTTGCTGCACCGCAGAGGGCAGTTGTGCCATCGCCTGGCTGATCTCGTTTTGCACGTTGACCTGCGCCATGTCCGCATTGCTGCCCACGGAGAAATAGACGTTGAGAACAGCGGATTCAAAGCCATTTTGCGAGTACATGTAGATCATGTCCTCAACGCCGAGAATCTGCTGCTCGAGCGGGGAGGAGACGTCACCTGCCATTACCTCTGCATTGGCGCCATTGTAGTTTGTCGTGACCTGAATCAGAGGCGGGGTCATGTTGGGATAGAGTTCGATGGGCAGATTGCGCATTGCGACAAACCCGGCAAAGGTGATGAGAAGAGCGATGCTCATCGCAAAGACAGGGCGCTCGATAAAAAAACGGGAGATCACGGCGTCTCCGGTATCATGGATTGAATTGTGACTGGAGTGCCCTGCTCCAGGCGATTGACGCCTCTTGCAACGACGATGTCACCAGGTGTTAGCCCCTCATCGATGATCCAAAAATCTTTGTACCACTCGCCAAGTTTCACGGGGCGCTCCATTGCTTTCCCATTCTCGACAACGAAGAGAAGCGGTGAGCTTGCCCCCTGTACAACGGCGCTTTGTGGAACGAGCATTGCATGAGGGCGGATGGCGCCAAGTACGCGCACTGTAACAAAAAGGCCGGGGTAGATCTCCAGTTTTGGGTTGGGAAGAACCGCTCGAATGAGCATCGTCCCTGTCGTCTGTTGGATTGCCGGATTTGTAAAATCGATCGTCCCCTCCGCGGGTAGAATCGTACCATCCGAAAGGACCGCCTCGATGCGAAACTGCTTATTGGGCGGCACAATGATCTTTCCGCTTGCAATATCCTTTCGCAGATGCAAAAGATCATTGTCTGAGACGTTAAAGTTTACCCAGATGGGATCTACAACATAGAGCGTTGTGAGCAGGCTCTCTTCCCCCACTCCTGGAGTGATCAAAGCTCCCGGGCGATACTTTGCCTGACTTGAAAGTCCGCGCACTGGGGAGACAAGAGAGGAGTAGCCGAGGTTGAGCTCCGACTGGTAAAGGGCTGCCTGCGCCTTCTCCACGTCTGCCTGGGCGACAAGCAGGTCTGCGATGGAATTGTCAAGATCTCTTTGACTAACAGCACTTTGTGCGTAGAGTGGGACCATGCGGTTTTTGGTCTGCTCTGCGTTCCAGAGTACGGCCTTTTGATGAGAGAGCTCTCCTTGTGCCTTTTCAAGGTCGGCCAGAAAGGGGCGCTGATCGAGAGTGAAGAGGAGTTGTCCCTGTTCGACCATGCTGCCTTCGACATAGTTGATCGATTCAAGATACCCTTCAACGCGGGCTCGAATCTGGACAATGTGTGAGCTTTCCCCAACACCGACAAAGCTAAAATCGGCAGGGATCGGTTGCGGATTTACGCGGATAACAGAGACGGGGATGGCTTCTTTTGCAGGAGGCGGGGGGGCGTGGCTACAGGAAACCAGCAATAGTATGAGAATGAAGAGGGGCATTCTTTAGATGGCAATAGCATGTTTTTTCTTAAATCTCCAAGCAAAGAAGAAAAAATTCACTTTACGCTTTGCTATAAAGGGTAGGATGTGTATACTCGCAGCTCCTTGTTAAGGGGGGTATATATGACGATTGAACTAAACAATTACTATCGACCTGTGCTGCCTGAGGCTATTTCCTGGGCGCAAACAACAAAAGGGCAAAAGAGTGTAGCGCAGCTGATTGACCGCGTCTGCACTTTTTGCAACGAAATTTTTCGAACTCTTCACCTGGGGGCATCTTCTTACGCTACCTATCTCTCGGGGAAATTCAAGCCGATGCTTGCGATTGGCACGGTACCGGGAGCAATCAAAGATTTGAATGAGGTTCTCCATCCCGAAGCGATTCCCGAAAAAGACCAAAAGCGCTGGAAGGAGAAGTATTGGGTGACAGTAGCTGATGTCATTGGTTCTTTTGCAGGTGTTATCCTTCTCATTACGCCTACGGCTGCCGCTCCTCTTCCTCTGAAATTGTTGCAGGGCGTTGCAGGCGTTGCCGGTCTTTTCTCTTTGACAGACAGAGTCTCTTCCATCTTTGTAAACCTGTGGAGAGGCAATGTATGGAATGCTGAAAAAGATGGGAAGTATTCAGAACAACAGATAAGAGACACTCTCTTCTGTGACAGTGTATCGCTTGTGCAGAATTTTGCAGATGGGATTAACTCTGTCTCCGCGCTGAGTTCTTTAACAAGAAATGTTCCAATCGTTTCCAAATTGACTTCGGCCACCTTGGCGCTTGTTTCTACCATTTGCTCCATTTCTGTGGCTCTTTTTGAAAAACAGCTTCCAGAAGAGGGGAAACGCATTGAGTCTTTTTCAAAGACACACATTGCGTAATGTAAATGGCTGATCGAAGAGATCGCACAGCGTCTGAGTCTCAAAAAGCTCTTTGCTTTGCGGATTTGGCGCTTGCGATCTCTTTTATTGCTATTCTCTCTACTCTTACTCTTATTTCCAAACTTCACGACGCAAGAGAGTTCCGCAGGCTGCAACATGTGACAAGGCGTCACCCTGAAGTGCGCTCTGTATGGCATGTGACTCTTTCAGGCGCTGTAGCAAAGCCCGGATGTTATCCGGTGACTGACGGAGCTCCTCTGAGCGTAGCTCTTAAGAAAGCGCGTCTAATGCGATCTGCCAATTTGCGCTCGATCGATCCCTCTCTTCCTGTAACGGAGAACCTCGATCTTTCTATTGAGGAATTGAGCACCCTTTCTGTTACTCTGGAGGGGGCTGTGTGCTCTGCTGGCCCTATCGAAATGCCAGTGGGGAGTCGTCTCTCACATCTCAAGACAAAGATCGAAG
The DNA here is from genome assembly GCA_028873295.1 of Verrucomicrobiota bacterium. Classification (GTDB taxonomy): domain Bacteria; phylum Chlamydiota; class Chlamydiia; order Chlamydiales; family SM23-39; genus JAGWKO01. The sequence goes on along the minus strand of JAGWKO010000008.1, from coordinate 20,466 downwards.
GAACCGCAGAGACAGATTGGGCTTTTTTTAAAAGTCGCCGCCTTCTTCGCGACGGTGAGGTGGTTTCTGTGCCGTTTCAAACAGGCGCTTGTAAGGATTGATTTGGAGTAGGAATTCTTCAACTGGCATGCAAAGAATCTCTTTTTTCATAAGGCGTTCTTTGCCTCGATAGAGGAAAAGAAGGGTTGCTTCCGGATAATCTTCTTTGAATGCAAGAAGTGATTTTAGATCGCTCGGTTTGATCCGATCGCTATGCTTGACTTCTATGGCCAGGAATAGGTCCGGACCATAGACGATGAAGTCGACCTCCACTCCTGAACGGGTTCGCCAAAAATGGAGGTTATGGGTTTGAGTTTGCGCATCGCACCATGCTTTCAAGTGTTGCGCCACTAATCCCTCAAGAACAGCTCCGGAGATCTCTTCCGGTTTGTCAAGAATGCTTTGTGGGCGAAGGGAGCGGTAGACTCCTGCATCAAAGTAGTAAAATTTGGGGTGAGAAGAGAGAGCTCTTTGGGCCCGTTTTGTAAAAACGGTGAGATGAAATGAAAGAAGGAGATCTTGAAGGATTTGCAGATAGCTTTCGATCGTTTTACGATTCAAACAGCACTCGTTGGCTATATTGGAGGTATTGATCAATGAGGCGTGGGAAAAGCTGACGATTTCAAGAAATCGGGCAAAATCCTCCAGTCGTCGCACCAAGCCTTCGGCCTGGACCTCCTCTTTGAGGTATAGGCCCCCATATGTTTTGAGGGTTTTTTCCGGCTCTTTAGACATAATGACAAGAGGCAATAACCCGATGTAAAGCGCTCTTTCCAGAGAGAATAGACTACCCAGTTCTCCTGCATAAAAAGGAGGCATCCGCTCTAAAATAGCCCTCCCAGCCAGCAAATCGACTCCTTCCCGTTTGAGTTTACGGGCGCTCGACCCTGTCAAGATGAATTGAAGGCTTTTGTCCTCCTCAATGAGCCTATGCACTTCTGAAAGGAGTTGAGGCGCCTTTTGCACTTCATCAATTACAACTATTTTCTTTGCTGGATTCCCCAGAACAAGGTCGCGCAGTAAGCTGGGAGAGGCTGAAAATTGGAGAAACTGGCTCAAATCAAGAAGGTCGATCCATAGGGCATCGGGGTATTGCTCTCGAATCCAGGTCGATTTTCCTGTTCCCCGTGGACCAAACAGGAAGTAGCTGTTTGAAGGAGGGGTAAAAAAACGCTTCATCATATGGTAGTCATATTGCCATTTTGAGACTCAAAATGGAAGTGGGATGGGCATTTTTTACATTAGACCTCTTGCGAACCCAAAGTTAACGCGATGTGCGACTTTTTTTCCGTTCGAGACCGATACCGTGACCGATACCGGGGGCAGCAGGGCGCAGCCCGACTGATTCAGCGATGCTCAAAAGTTGCAAAGTCGATTTAAAAATTCCTTTGATGTATTCTTGTTCCTCTTTAGGCATGTATAACTGCGAGAAATCCCCATGAAAAGACTTTTTTTTCTCTCTCTCTTTCTTTTCTTTTTCTCTCTTCCTCTAGTTGCAGAAGAGACGCAAACAAAGATCCTGCACCTTACGATGCACAAAGGGTGTGCTGCCGCTTTTTCGGCGATTGCAAAGGAGATGAATGCCACTGTAACGACTTGGCATGTCTCTTTAATGCCGCCCCGATTTATGGATGACGTCACTACGGATGGCGGACTCTTTTACAACATGACCCACAGACGCGCGGAGGCGATCTGGAAGAAGCATCGGGATTTTTTCGAGCAGTTTGACCTGATCTGCGTCTCTGATACATCGCCTCTTTCCCGCATCTTTCTTCAAAATGGATTTAAAAAACCCCTCCTCATTTGGATCTGTAACCGTTTTGACTACTCTGAAGAGCGCCTTCTCGACGAACCTTTCCCCGATCAGGAGTACTACGATCTCTTTGCGCAGGCAAAAAAGATGCCGAATGTGAGAATTGTCGGCTATACGCGCTTTGAAAATTACTATGCCTACATGAAGGGGATTGATATAGGAAGTGCATGCCTTCCGCCCTGCGTCCAGCCACAAGCTGCACCTATTCTTCCAAGCCGCGAGCTGTTTCTCCTTCCTCCCTATCACAATGAAACTATTTTTATGGACCTGCAAGCGCATCTGAATGGGTATGGCGTCCCTGCGAAGTGCACTCGCTACAATGGCCCTCTGGATATGGCAAGCTACAAAGGAGTGATCTGTTTGCCCTACTCCTGGTCCAATTTGGCCCTTTTTGAAGGTCTTGCTCTCGGAGTTCCCTACTTTATTCCTTCTCGGGAGTTTTTCCTCGATCTCGCTCATGAGCCAAACTACTTTTTGCCCAATCTGGGTATGCTCCTTGCGCACGATTTGATCGATCTTACAGAGTGGTATGACCCCTCTCGCGAAGAGGCCTTTATCTTTTTTGATTCCTGGGAAGATCTGGTAGAGAAGGTGAAGACCACTGATTATGAGGCGCAAAGAGCAAAGGTTCTGGCATATGCGAAAAAATTTTACAAAGAGACAATGCAGGGCTGGAAAGAACTTTTTAAGGAAATGTTGCCCGGGAAAAACATTTGAGTTGCTGAAAAAATCGAGACTCCTTTAGAATCCTTAACCAGTCTCTAGCGAATGAATCCCTCTCGTAAGCCATCCCATTAGTGGGATTAAGCGCGAGTCTTGTGGGAGTTTGAACTGCGTTGCAGTTCATTCCTCTCGGCTCTTGCCTGCTTCGAGTGAAACGGATCAACAAAGGAAAAAATATGTCGCTGACGTTGATAGGCCAAAAAAAAGGCATGACGCAGATTTTTGATCGAGAAGGTAAGTCGGTTGTCTGTACAGTAATCCTGGCAGAGCCGAATACAGTACTTCAGGTCAAGCGCAAAGAAACACATGGTTACAATAGCGTACAGCTTGCGGGCCTTCCTTTTCCTGAGGGGAAAGAGGGTCGTTTGGCAAAACCGCAACGTGCGGAGTTCGCAAAACATCAGGTGGCGCCTTGCCGCGTGGTGCGCGAGTCTCGCGTGGATGTCGAAGATCTGGAGAAATACCAGGTAGGGCAGAAGATTGACCTCAGCCATTTTGCTGAAGTTGGTTATGTCGACGTGGAAGGGGTTTCAAAAGGAAAGGGATTCCAAGGGGTAATTAAGCTCCACAACATGGCAGGAGGACCTGCAGCACACGGCTCTGGTTTCCATCGCCATATGGGATCTACAGGAATGAGAAGTACCCCGGGACGCTGCTTTCCTGGTGGGAAACGCGCCTCACGCATGGGTGGAGATCGCAAGACGGTGCAGAACCTGCGCGTAGTTGCTGTAAAGGGGAATCTTCTCCTGGTGGAGGGAGCTGTGCCAGGAGCGCGCAGTGGGACTCTCTTCATTCGCGCATCGGTGAAGAAGGGGGGGTAAGGACGTATGGTCGCTGTAAAGAAATATGATCTATCGGGCAAGGAGATCGGCGCCTTGGAACTTGACGACGCTCTTCTGGATGTAAAAGCCCATCCGCAGTCAGTGAAAGATTATCTGGTTGCAATACGCAATAACGCGAGACAATGGTCTGCGAGCACGAAGACGCGCGCAGAGATCAATCGCACAGGGAGAAAGCCCCATCCTCAAAAAGGAGGAGGTCGCTCTCGTCAGGGGGATCTGGCTGCTCCTCAGTACAAAGGTGGGGGGATTGTCTTTGGCCCAAGGCCAAAATTTGATCAGCATGTGCGCATCAATCGCAAAGAGAGAAGGGCCGCAATCGCAGCTCTGATCGCTGAAAAAGTGCGTGAGAGCCGCCTGCACATCCTTGCTGAAGAAGAGATGGAAGCTCCAAGAACAAAGCAGATGGCCCAATTTTTCCGTCAAAGGGAAATCAATGGCCGCAGCGCTCTCGTGCTTGGAATTTTGCCTCTCTCCGCAGGTGGTGAAAATTTGAAAAGAAGTTTGAATAATCTTCCTAAAAAAGAGTTTATCCATGTTCCGCAGTTGAATGGATATCTTCTTGCTCGCTCACAGGAACTAATTGTCCTGGAGTCTGCTTGGGGATCTCTTCTCTCTATGCTGCAAGGAGGCGCTTGTGAATAGTCCCTATCAGATCATTTTGAGCCGAAGAATTACTGAGAAGAGCACGGTTCTTGAGAATCTGCACCGCGCAGAGAGCAACCGCTGCTTGCGCGCTTGCAAAGCTCCTCGCCTCGTTTTCAACGTCGATCCAAGAGCCAATAAGGTAGAGATCGCACAGGCTGTAGAGCAGATCTATGCCGATAAAAAAGTGAAAGTGGTGGCGGTGAATACGGTTCGCGTAGGTCCGAAGCCACGCCGTGTGCGAGGTTTTTCCGGAAAAACTTCCGGGTATAAGAAGGCAATTGTGACCTTCCGCCCCGGTGATCAAGTGGAGGAAGAGAATGCCTAAAACGTTTCGACCGATCACTCCGAGCCAGAGAAAGCTCGTTTTGCCAGAGTTGCAAGAGCTCGCTCCCAAAAAAGGGAAGGCTCCTAAATCCCTCCTTTCTGCAAAGAAAAGAGGCAGCGGCCGCAACCACCATGGTCACATTACTGTGCGCCATCAAGGAGGCGGACATAAGAGGAAGTTTCGCAAGATCGACTTTCGACGCGATAAGGAAAATATTCCTGCGCAAGTCGCTTCTGTGGAATATGATCCAAACCGCTCCGCTCTGATTGCTCTTTTACACTACAAAGATGGTGAAAAGCGTTATATCATTGCCCCACAGGGGATTAAGGTTGGTGCTTGGGTGAATGCAAGCGATGAGCCTCCTTTTGATCCTGGTGTTTGCATGAAGTTAAAGTTCATGCCGATCGGCTCTGTGATTCACAACATTGAGCTTTATCCTGGACGTGGCGCCCAACTCGTACGCTCAGCCGGCCTCTCTGCGCAACTTGTTGCGCGATCTGGCGGCTATGCGACGATTAAGATGCCTTCAGGAGAGATGCGTCTTGTGAAAGAAGAGTGTAAAGCTACGTTTGGCGCTGTCTCGAATGTGGAGCACAACTTGCGCGTTGTTGCAAAAGCAGGCCGCTCTCGCTGGATGGGGATTAGACCTACTGTCCGCGGTACGGCGATGAACCCTGTGGATCACCCGATGGGTGGTGGAGAGGGACGCGGTAAGGGGAACCATCCGCAGTCTCCTTGGGCACAATTTGCCAAAGGGTATAGAACGCGTTCTCCGAAGAAAAAGAATCGTTGGATTGTTAAGGAGCGAACCTCCAGGTGCAAAAAAGTCTGAGGAAGGAATAGGGTATGCCGAGATCTTTGAAAAAAGGGCCCTTTGTCGACCATCATCTGATGGCGAAGGTGCTGAAAAGTCAGAAAGAGGGATCGAAAAAGCCGATCAAGACTTGGTCGCGTAGATCGATGATTCTGCCGGAGATGATTGGACTGACATTTGATGTGCACAATGGCAAAAAATTTGTCACCGTCTTTGTCTCTGAGAACATGGTTGGACACCGTTTGGGAGAGTTTTCTCCAACGCGTATTTTTAAAGGCCATCCGAAGAAGACAGCGGCAGCCTCTAGCGGGTCTTCATCAGGTGGAGGAGGTGGGTGATGTCATTTGCAATAGCAAAAAGTCTTTATGTTCGTATTTCTCCTCGTAAAGCGCGCTATGCGGCAGGGCTGATTCGCGGTCTTTCCGTAGAGCAGGCAAAATTGCAGCTGCTCTACTCCAAATTGAAAGGGGGAAAGCTGCTCAAGAAGACGCTTGATAGCGCCATTGCCAACGCGGAAACGCAGTTGGACGCGCGGCGTGAGGAGTTAAAAGTGCAGGAAGTGAGGATTGATGCGGGGCCTATTTTACGTCGGGCAAAACCGCGCAGTCGTGGCTCTTCGGTTCCTGTAAATAAAAGAACGAGCCATTTTACTGTGGTAGTAGCGAGAGAAGAGTAGGGTAGAGATGGGACAAAAAGTATCTCCAATTGGGTTTCGACTGGTCTATCGCAAACGATGGCTTTCTCATTGGTTTGCGAATAAGCAGGAGTTTGGTAAACTCCTCGGGGAAGATCGAAAGATTCGAAACTTTCTGCTTCCAAAACCTGCATGTCAGGGGGCTTCACGCATTCTGATTAAAAGAATGAGTGGGAAGATCGAAGTGACCATTGCGACAGCAAGACCAGGTCTTGTGATCGGTAAAAGGGGCGCAGAGATTGACGTTTTGAAGAATGAGCTCAGGGCATTGACCGGGAAAGAGGTGTGGATTGAGGTAGAGGAGATCAAGCGACCAGATCTCGATGCAAAACTTGTTGCTGATGCAATTGCAAAGCAACTGGAGCGTCGCGTTCCTTTCCGCCGTGTGTTGAAAAAGGCAATGCAAACGACAAAAGACGCAGGAGCTGCGGGGATTAAGGTCCAGATTTCCGGAAGGATTGGGGGAGCAGAGATTGCTCGCGTAGAGTGGTATAAAGAGGGACGTATTCCTTTGCATACTCTGCGAACCGATATCGATTACGGAGTTGGACGTGCAGAGACGACCTATGGTTCGATCGGCGTGAAAGTTTGGATTAATCGTGGCGAGGAGATGCGTCTTCCTACAAAAAAGCAGGTAGGGGGATAACATGTCATTGAGTCCGAAGAAGACAAAGTTTCGCAAGCAGCAGAAAGGCAGTATGCCTGGTCTCTCCAAGGCGGGAAATTTTGTAGAGTTTGGGGATTTTGGTATGCAGGCTCTTGATCGCTGCTGGATTACCGCGCAGCAGATCGAGGCATGCCGCGTAACGATTAGCCGTACCTTCAGCCGTAAAGGACAGGTGTGGATTCGTATCTTCCCTGACAAGCCTGTGTCGAAGAAACCTGCGGAAACGCGGATGGGAACAGGAAAGGGAGCGCCGGATCACTATGTGGCGCCGGTTCGTCCAGGAAGAGTGCTTTTTGAGGTGAGCGGTGTAACAAGAGAAGAGGCACAATTGGCGCTGCGTCTTGCTGCGGCGAAGCTGCCGATTCGAACGAAATTTGTGAGCCGCGTGGAGAGAGTATGAAGAAGAAGAAGAGTGAGATAGGGACCGTAGAGGGCCTGCGCGAGACAGCTCATACTTTGGAGCAGGAGATCTTTGCTCTGAGAAACGAACTGGCAAGAAGCCGTAAGTTGGAGCGTCCCCATCTTCTTCGCGAGAAGAAGCGGGAGAGAGCGCGGGTTTTGATGCGCATTGCGCAGAAAGAGAGAGAGGTGGCTAGTGGAACAAACTAGAGCGCGCGGTATGCGCAAAGAACATGTTGGCGTTGTCGTGTCAAGTGGAATGGAGAAGACAGTGACTGTGCGTGTTGTACGGAAACTGCGCCATCCTCGCTATGACAAGGTGATTGAAAGAGCAAAGAAATTATATGCCCATGATGAGAGCAATGCTTTGGAAGTGGGAGAGAAGGTACGCATTGTTGAAACGCGCCCTCTCTCAAAACTGAAGCGCTGGCGTGTGGTGGAGAAACTATGATTCAGCAAGAGACAGATCTTGAAGTTGCGGACAACACAGGAGCAAAGCGCGTGCGTTGCTTTAAAGTGTTGGGAGGATCGCGTAAACGCTATGCACGAGTAGGTGATGTGATCGTCTGCTCGATTAAGGAAGCAGATCCGAAAGGTGCTGTAAAGCCAGGGGAAGTAGTAAAGGCAGTTGTCGTTCGCACAAAAGGTGCGATTCGACGCTCTGATGGCTCGTCTCTTCGGTTTTACGATAACAGCTGCGTTCTTCTCGATGATAAGAACAATCCTCGAGGTACGCGTATCTTTGGACCGATTGCTCGCGAAGTGCGAGATGGCGGCTTTATTAAAATTAGTTCTTTAGCACCAGAGGTGATCTAGTGGGGCAGTGGATTCGAAAAGGCGACCTTGTAAAGGTGATCGCGGGAAACGATAAGGGGAAACAGGGCGAGGTGCTGCGGCATGAGGCTGAGCGCGTTGTGGTGCAGGGCATCAATGTGCGCAAGAAGCATCTTCGACCTACGCAAGAGGGCCCAAGACAGAGAATTGTGGAACGGGAAATGCCTATTCACATTTCGAATGTCGTCCCTTGCGATTCCGAAGGAAAACGTTTGAAACTCCGAGTGCGCGAAGTTGAAGGTGAAAAAAGACTTGTGGTGCAAAAAGAGGGAAAAGAGGAGACTTATCGCGTTCTTTCAAAGAAGATAGCGAAGTAGGAGTATCGAAGGATTATGTCGAGATTATACCGTATGTATAAGGCGGATATTCTGCCTGAATTGAAGCGCAGGTATCCTGAAAGAAATGTAATGGAATTCCCAGCTTTGAAGAAGATTGTCATCAGCATGGGCCTCGGAGAAGGGCTGAAGGATAAAAACGCGGTGCAGGAGCATAGTGAAGAGCTAATGCTTCTTTCCGGACAGAAGCCTGTAGTGACCCGTGCCAAGAAGGCGATTTCCAACTTCAAATTGCGCGAAGATCAACCTGTGGGGTTGATGGTGACTTTGCGTGGGCAAAGGATGTATGATTTTCTAGATCGTTTTTGCCACATTGTTTCTCCTCGCATTCGCGACTTTCGTGGTTTCTCACGCAAGGGCGATGGAAGAGGGAGTTACAATTTCGGTATTTCCGATCAGCAGATTTTCCCCGAAATTAATTTAGATAAAGTTAAGAGAGCACAAGGGATGAATATCACAGTGGTGACGTCAGCGCGGGAGGATGCAGAATGTCTTGAACTCCTCACGCTGCTCGGATTCCCTTTTAAGCAGGAGCAGAAGTAGCCATGTCTTTTCACGATCCAATCGCTGAACTTCTTACAAAGATTCGCAATGCCAAAGATGCTCAGCATCGGTTTGTCGATCTTCCCTTCAGTAAAAATAAAATGAAGATGCTGGAGCTTCTCAAAACGCATGGCTTTATTGAGAATTTTTTAGTGAATGAACAGCAGTTCAAGATGCGCGTATTCCTTCGCTATACGAAGGACCGAGAGTCTGTGATTCATACTCTCCGCCGTATCTCCAAGTGCGGTATTCGCAGATATGTTGGTTATCGGGAGATCCCGCGCGTATTTAATGGCATGGGACTCTGCATCCTCTCAACGCCGAAAGGCATTTTGGATGGGGAAACAGCGAGAAATCTGAAAGTGGGCGGAGAAATTCTCTGCACAGTTTGGTAAGGAAAAAACGGTATGTCCAGATTAGGAAAATCACCAATTGAGATTCCCAAAGGCGTTGAGGTGAGCGCACAAGCAGGTAGCGGATCTGTGGTTGTGAAGGGCCCCAAGGGGACTCTCTCTCTTCAGCTCCCCAAGGGACTGACTTTAGAAGTAAAAGAGAATGAAGCGATTCTTCTCCGCGATGAAGAACTTCTTCCTACGGGCAATTTGCATGGACTCTTCCGCACTTTGATCAGAAATCAGATCCTTGGTGTTACTACAGGATTTGAAGTGCGCCTCTCTATGGTGGGCGTTGGATATCGAGCTGCAGTACAGGGAAGTCGCCTTGAAATTCAAGTAGGCTTTTCACATCCGACTGCCATGGAGATTCCCAAGTCGATTCGCGTAGCGGTGGACAAGGGAACGATGATTGTGATTCAGGGCAGCGATAAACAGGAAGTAGGACAATTTGCGGCTTCTATCCGCTCTCTCAAACCCCCAGAACCCTACAAAGGGAAGGGCATTCGTTATGAGAATGAGTATGTCAGGAAGAAAGAAGGCAAGGCTGCAAAAGGAAAAACGGCTTAAATAATATGGATCATTCGCAAGAACAAAAAAGACGAGCGCGCAGGAAACGAGTTCTGCGGGTTCGCAAAAAGTTACATGGAACGGCAGTAAGGCCGCGCTTGACGGTGTTGAAGACACAGACGCACCTCTATGCGCAGCTGATTGATGACGAAAAAGGGGTAACACTTGCCGGTATTGGAACTTTGTCGAAGGCAATTCGACAAGAGTTTGGGAAAAAATCAAAAGAGGCAGCGCGCGCGGTAGGTCTGCATATTGCGGATCTTGCAAAAAAACTCGGAGTAGAGTCGGTACTCTTCGATCGAGGGCCCTATAAATATCACGGTCTTGTTGCAGAGCTTGCAACAAGCGCTCGCAGCGCCGGGCTACAATTTTAATTCCAGGTGGATGATGGCAAAGGAACTTAAGAGGAAACGGCAAGAGGATTTCGAGACAGAGTTCGAGGAAAAAGTTCTCGGCATTAATCGCTGCGCGAAGGTTGTGAAGGGAGGAAGGAAGTTTAGCTTTTCTGCCCTCATTCTCGTAGGGGATGGCCAAGGGCATGTGGGATATGGCTTTGCCAAAGCAAATGAGGTTTCCGATGCGATTCGCAAAGGCTCTGAAGCGGCGCGCAAGAATATCTTCACAATCCCAATGGAGGGAGCGACAATTCCTCATGAAATCTATGTGGAGTGGGATGGAGTGAAAATTCTCCTGAAGCCGGCTGCTCCTGGTGTGGGAATCATTGCTGGTTCAAAAGTGCGCTCTGTGCTTGAGCTTGGCGGAGTGAAGGATGTGATTGCGAAGAACCTCGGTTCAAACAATCCGATTAACCAGGTGAAGGCAGTCTTTAAAGCGCTTACGCAACTTAAGAGCCGCGATCAATATTTGGCGCATAGAGGAATTGGAGAATAGATATGGTTGATTTGTCAAAACTCTGCGACACAAGCCGTCCTTATAAAAAAGTGCAGCGCGTAGGTCGCGGCATGGGATCAAACCGCGGAAAAACTTCATGTCGCGGTGGGAAAGGAGATAGCGCACGCCAAGGATATCGCAAGCGTTTCGGGTATGAAGGGGGACAAGTACCTCTTTACCGCAAGATTCCAGTGCGAGGATTTACTCGAGGGCGTTTTGTTAAGGATTCTGTGGCGGTCTCTCTTGCCAAGATTGACGCCTACTATGAAGAAGGCGAAAAAGTAACACTGGAGACGCTGCGCGCCAAAGGTCTTATTCCTCGTCGTGTTCCTGGAGGGCTGAAGATCCTTTCGAATGGAGAACTTACGAAGCGTGTGACCATTGAGGCCCACCGTTTCTCTGCTCTTGCATTGAAGAAGCTCGAAGAGCGAGCGATTCCTTATACGGTTCTCTCCTAATTCTGTAGTGGATCATGATAGAAGCGATTCGACGCATTTTTTCGATACCTGAGTTACGCGCCAAGATTACGATCACGGCGCTTTTGCTTGCTGTTTGCCGTATTGGAACCTATATTCCTGTACCCGGGGTAAATGGCGATGTAGCGGTGCGTCTTTTCCAATTTGCTTCCGGAGGAGGTCAGAATCTCTTTCAACTCTTCGATATCTTTTCCGGCGGTGCCTTTGCCAAGATGACCATTCTCGCTCTTGGGGTTGTTCCCTATATCTCTGCATCGATCATTATGCAGATTCTCATTGCGATTATCCCCAGCTTGCAACGAGAAGTGCGAGAAAGTCCGGATCAGGGGAAACGAAAGATATCGAAATGGACGCGGATGGCCACGCTTTTCCTTGCTCTTTTTCAATCGACGCTTTTTGCACGATATGCTGTAAATATCAATAGCTCCTCTCCCGGAGTCATTGTTCCAGAACTTGCAAATCTACAGCTTTTTGGCATCCCGTTGCTCTTCTTTCTCACCGTGATTATCACCATGACCGCGGGCTCCCTCTTTTTGATGTGGGTCGGAGAGCAGATTAGCGAGAGGGGAGTGGGTAACGGCATTAGTCTCATTATCGCTCTTGGAATTCTCTCCTCCTTCCCAAGCGCGCTCGGATCGATTTTTCAAGGACTTAATCTTGAATCACAAGCACAGGGAAGACTCAGCTTTTTTACGCTACTGATTCTTGTTCTTCTCTTCGTTTTCATAACATTGGGGACGATTCTTGTGGTGCAGGGACAAAGGCGAATTCCCTTGCAGTATGCGCGCCGCATTGTAGGGCGTCACGAAGTCCAGGGCGGATCTTCTCATATCCCATTAAAGATTAACTATGCAGGGGTGATTCCTGTAATCGTTGCCTCTACTTTCCTCATGTTTGTCGCCTCTCTTGGGCAATTTCTTGGGAAAAATAGCTGGTTTGGGAAATTCTCTAACTACCTGTCGCCAGGAAGCTGGGTCTATCTTTTTCTTTATGTCTTTTTGATCATTGCTTTCACCTATTTTTGGACCTCGACGCAATTTAAGCCGGAGCAGATTGCATCAGACATGAAAAAGAATGGGGCCTTCATACCAGGGATCCGTCAAGGGAAACCAACACAGGATTTTCTTGAAGGGACCATGCAGCGCATTACTCTTGCTGGAGCTCTTTTTTTAGCGGCGATTGCCGTTCTTCCTTCCCTCGTAGGGAAGCTTCTCAAAGTGGACCCCAATATCAGTCAATTTTTTGGCGGTACATCTCTTCTGATTTTGGTGGGTGTGATTCTCGATACGATGAAGCAGATTGAGTCGCACCTTTTAATGAAGAGGTACGAGGGCTTTATGACACGTGGGAGTTTGCGAGGGAGATAGTCCTACTTGTAGAGAAGGAGCCCTTTGTGGTAGACTTCTTATACTGAAAATAGCTTAGATAAGGATTTTGACATGCCTAGAGTGATTGGAATTGACATTCCGGACAATAAGAGATTGGAGATTAGCTTGACCTATCTTTTTGGGGTTGGCCGTGCTGTTTCGAATGAGATTATTCAGAAACTTGGTTTGAATAAGGACATGCGCGCTCGAGAATTGACGGAAGAGCAAATTGCCCAGCTCAATGCGATCCTGAGTACCGACTACATGGTGGAAGGGGATCTACGGCGTCAAATTCAGAATAACATTAAACGCCTGATAGGAATCCACTCCTATCGGGGCATGCGCCACAAGGTGGGATTGCCTGTGCGCGGGCAGAGAACGCGAACCAATGCGCGGACACGCAAAGGGAAGCGCAAAACAGTGGCGAATAAGAAGATCTAACATAGGGATAAGGAGTTGTAGCCTTGGCACAGCAACAAGAACAAAAAGGGCTTCCCAAAAAAATGGGTGCTCGTGTGAGGAAAAGAATAGTGCGTACTGTTCCTTCGGGGATTGCGCATATCAAAGCAACCTTCAACAACACCATGGTTTCGATCACGGATTTGGCAGGGAATGTGATCTCCTGGTCTTCTGCGGGAAAGTCCAACTTTTCCGGTTCTCGCAAATCATCTGCTTTTGCAGCAACGATTGCAGCGCAGAACGCAGGACGGGAAGCAGTTTCCCTGGTGAGCATGAAGGAGTGCGAAGTCAATTTAAGCGGACCTGGAGCCGGCAGAGAGTCGGCAGTGCGCGGATTGCAGAGCGCTGGTCTTGTGATCAGTGTGATTCGCGATGCGACCCCTGTGCCGCATAATGGATGCCGTCCTCGCAAACGTAGAAGGGTGTAAAAGGAGTAGCGATGTCAGTGAAGTATGGTAAGTTTAAGATACCGGAAAGGATCAAATGGGATGAAGCCACCCAAACTGCTCTTTTCACGCGTTTTGTAATTGAGCCTTTTGAGCGCGGCTTTGGTCACACGATAGGCAATGCATTGCGCAGGGTCTTGCTCACTTCTTTAGAGGCCCCGTCTATTCTTTCTGTGCGGATCGAAGGTGTTCCTCACGAGTATATGGCCATTGAAGGTATTGTGCAGGATATGACGCACATTATTTTGAATTTCAAGGGTGCTCTTATTCGTAAACAAAGCGGTGAAGAGCCTTCCCGCATGTTGCATCAAGTCACTAAAATGCTCGAGATTACGCAAGAGATGATCGAAGAGAAGGGGGGTTCCTATCCTGTAACTCTTAGAGATCTTTTAGGTGGGGGAGAGTATGAGATTGTTAACCCTTCTCATCTTCTCTTTACTGTGACGAAGCCTATGACCAAGAGGATCGATCTGCAGATTGGGCGAGGCAGGGGGTATGTGCCTGCCGAGAGGAATCCGATCGAGGAGCCTCAGGTAGATGAAATTGTACTCGACAGTGCTTTTTCTCCCGTACGTCTTGTGAACTACTTTGTAGAAAACACACGTGTAGGACAGGACACTGATTTTGATCGCTTGATCCTGGAAGTGACAACTGATGGGAGAGTGCATCCGATGGAAGCTCTTGCCTATGCTGCACAGATAGGAACGCTTCATTTCCAGATTTTTGATCAGATTAAAGGACATCTGATTGAGTTTGATCGTGGAGAGATGGCGACAAACAGAGATCGTGAAGAGCTTTTGAGCAAATTAGCTCTTAGAATTGATGAGATTGAGCTCTCTGTTCGTTCTGCGAACTGCCTTGAGTCGGCAAACGTAGGAACGATTGGAGAACTTGTTTTGATGCCGGAGAGCGAGATGTTGCAATTCCGCAATTTTGGCAAAAAGTCTCTTACTGAAATTAAAAAGAAATTGGATGATTTGGGGCTGTCGTTGAACATGGACTTGAGCCAGTACGATGTTACGCGCGAAAATATTCGCGATGTTCTGCGCACTTACAAAGAAGAGAAGCTGGGAGGCCAGGTAGTAGAATGAGACATGGCAAGCATACATTTAAAGTAGGCAGAACAGGCTCTCACAGGAGAGCCATGATGGCAAACATGCTCAAGTCTCTCATTGAGCATGGTCATTTAGAGACAACGATTGTTAAGGCAAAAGAGCTGCGCCGTCATGCGGACCGCATGGTGACGCTTGCGAAGGAAAATAGCCTCGCCTCCAGGCGCAGAGCTATTTCTGAAATGCGCATTACCTTTAACTCTCTGACGACGAAAGAAGCCAGACAGGTGAAGAAGGATGGCGATAAAAGCTCTTGGTCTCGCGATCGTTTTGTGATGGACAAGCTCTTTGGCGAGCTTCGTCTGCGTTTTTCTGAGAGAAATGGTGGGTATACGCGGATAGTGCGCCTTTCTGACCGCGTTGGAGATGGTGGGACTTCTTGCTATCTTGAGTATCTTCCTGCATAAACAAGGGGTCTAAGGGTGAGGTGGGGCCTTTGGTGAGACGTATTGCGATCAATGGATTTGGCCGGATTGGCCGACTGGTATTGCGAAGAGTACTTGAGAGTACCTCTCTTGAAGTTGTCGCAATCAATGATCTCGTAGAAAAAGACCACCTTGCCTATCTTTTTCAACATGACACTGTCTATGGAACGTACCCCAAGCGCATGGTAGCGCGCTCTGAGGCTCTTGAAGTAGATGGGAATTCCATTCGCGTTTTTGCCGAAAAGGATCCTGCTCTTTTACCTTGGAAGGATCTTGCCGTTGACTATGTGGTAGAGTCAACGGGGCGCTTTACTCATTTAGAGGGAGCGAAAAAGCATCTTGAGGCTGGCGCCAAGAGGGTGTTGATTTCTGCTCCTGGGAAGGCGGAGATTCCTACCTTTGTAATGGGAGTGAATCATAAGCAGTATGATCCATCGAAGGATCATATTCTTTCCAATGCTTCCTGTACAACGAACTGCTTAGCCCCTCTTTGCAAGGTGCTCCTCGATCATTTTGGGATTGAGGAGGGGTTAATGACGACCGTGCATGCGCTGACAGCATCGCAGCTGACAGTGGATGGTGCGGCGCACAAGGATTTTCGCGGTGGACGTGCTGCCGGGCACAATATTATTCCGGCATCGACAGGTGCAGCAAAAGCGGTAACGCTTTGTTTGCCTGAATTAAAAGGAAAGTTAACGGGAATGGCTTTTCGCGTTCCTGTTCTTGATGTTTCTGCAGTGGACCTTACTGTACGGCTTGGTCGAGAAACGAGCTATGCGGAGATTGTTCAAGCTATGGATGAGGCTGCTGCGGGAGAGCTTCGAGGTATTTTATCGACTACAGATGAAGAGCTGGTCTCTTCAGATTTTATAGGGACGCGTTTCTCCTCCATTTTTGATAAGAAGGCGGGGATAGCGTTGAATAGTAAATTTTACAAGTTAATTGCCTGGTATGACAATGAGGGGGGCTATGCGCACCGCGTTGTTGATCTTTTGGAGCATATGTCCTCCAAAGAGTGAGATGGAAATCTCCCTGGCTCAAAGTCGGAGTTTGAGATAAGTAGCGACCTCCGACTAAAGGAAAAGGTGTTTTTGTGCATTTTACACGTGAACCAATGGTAGAAACGGTAGTTACGCCGCGCGATGGGATGAAGCTTGTTGTACGGCGCAGCGATGGATCTCAACAAGAAGAGTATTCTGTAGACGCGTTAGAGGTAGTCTCCTTTGGGCATTCTCTTTTTTTTCGCTCTCTTGAGCGGCCACAGGCTTTTCTTCTGCCTGTGAGCGATTATGAAGTGCTCGAGGTGAAAGAACTTCGAATGAGTCTGAAGGCGGCATTGCCTGCTGAGAGGACGGCGATCAAGATTGGTGGCGGCAGGAAAGAACCTGTTTTGGAAGAGGGACGCGAGACATCTGCGTCTTCTGGCAATGGAGAGGAGCAGCGCAAAAAGCGCCGTCGTCGCGGGCGTCGCGGTCGCGGAGGTGGAGGCGCTGCTTCTGCTGTGCAAGGAGCTCCTGTTTCCGAGCCTGCTGTTGAAGGAGAACAGAAATCGCCTTCGTTTATTTCCAAGTTATTTCCTCCTCCTCCTGCTCTGATTCGAGACACGTTGCAGTGGCAAAAGGAGACGCAACCTCCAGTGGCAGAAGTTCCTTTTGAGCCATCTGAGGAAGAGGGCGAAGAGCTGTAATTCACGCTTGCTTGGATGGTGGAATGGTAGACACTAGGGACTTAAAATCCCTTGGGAGCAATCCCGTGTGGGTTCGAGTCCCACTCCGAGCAATTCATTGAGGAAATCTCCTTAAAAATTGTATCAGAAAGTCCGTCAAAAAGATGGTGTAAAGCTGCGAAATGGCACGCTGGTGGCACATTCTGAAATGATGTGAGGTGAGAATGTACGATCTACTATGAAAAAACTATTATGATAGCTATCGTATCTGTATGCTGTTTGAGTAAAACAGGATAGAATGGGTTGACGCTGAGGTGAAAAATCTTAAAGTCCATGAGTTACAGCTGTTAGCGGAGGAAAGGTATGGCGATGCTAAAGAGCTTTATCACGTCAATAGATATGGTGGGGCGTTCTATCTCTGTGGATATGCTATAGAATTTGGTTTAAAGAAGAAAATATGTGCAACACTTGGGTGGGATGAGTATACCGGGGATGGGAAGTACAAATTTTTAAAAACGCATGACTTTGAGATTTTGCTGCATTTTTCTGGGGTAGAGAGGGAGGTAAAAACTTCTTTTTGGTCTGAATGGTCAGCGGTAACGAAGTGGAATCCTGAGAAACGCTACTCCTCAGTGAAACCAACTGAACAAGATGTGAAGCTTTTATTGGATGCTACAGAGACCTTATTGAGAATTTTATGAAGCAGGTAATAGAAAAACTTAAAGCTGTTATTTCTGTTCTCGAGAAAGAGCATGAGCGTCTTTTGATTTTTGCTCTCTTTTTGAGAGAGGAGCCCTTTGAGAAATGGGATATAGTTGTTTCGTCAGCGTGGCTTAACTCAAAAGAACTTGGGTCTTATAAACTTGTTACTTCTAAAGTGCAGGAAGTGTTAAGTGAATCTGAGCTCGCACAGTTTTCTCGTATTGTCTTGCTTGATCCAGAAGACCCCGTTGTATCATTTTTGCTAGAGCTTGAAACCATTAAGAATGGTGGGTATAAGGAGCTTCCTGGTGACGTCTTATCAGATAAGTTTGGGTTTACCATAAAACGTGCTTACCTGCTTCGTTCTCAAAGGAATGATGAACATCCTTGAGTGTTTTTCATTGCCCATAATCGATGATATTTTTGCTTTTAATGTGCCTTTCATTTGATTACTTAGTTCATCTTTTTGATTTTTAGCTAGATGATTATTGGTTGTTGGGGATTTTCAATCCCCCTCAATGACAGTGATGTCAGAATAATGAGATGCCCATGCCGCCGCTTTTTCTGCTACTTCAGGATCTACTTCAATGATCGTATGATGGGTAGGTCGGGCTGTTTGAATAAGTTTTGAGGAATAACCCAAAGAAAATCCTATTTCAAGCACATGTCCGAATGGCTGCAAACGGCCAATGAGAGCCTCAAGATAGAGTTCTTCCCACTTCATTCTAGCAAAGCTTCTCAAATCTGGATCCATCACATTCATTTTGAGCAAAAAACATTTTTTCAGCAAGAAGCATGAAGCGCTAATTTTTGGTAAATGCAGGATATAGCTCTAGAGATTTTGCTTCGGGCCACTCCTTTTTAAGCTTCTCTAGAAGAGATATTGTCATCGATTTGAATGCAGGAAGAGAACTAGTTCTTTCTGAGATGTTGATAAATGCTTGAAGATGAGATAAAACTCTTGGTCGGATCGTGGGAGTCCAGCCTAGGTCAGGAGCCCCCCACATAA
The DNA here is from genome assembly GCA_028873295.1 of Verrucomicrobiota bacterium. Classification (GTDB taxonomy): domain Bacteria; phylum Chlamydiota; class Chlamydiia; order Chlamydiales; family SM23-39; genus JAGWKO01. The sequence continues at coordinate 2,278 of JAGWKO010000008.1, read as the reverse complement.
AGTCTTCCTCTAGACCCTCTTTGATTAGTGAAACAGTGTAGCTCAGTATGTGACAGGCGCATGCTTGTGTGTAAGCCGTGTCATACGCTGTATCAATTGTAGCAGCGGGAATCTGTTTTTTCAGCTCATCTCTATAGGCGTTTTCAATGGCGAGCAGCGTTTCTTCTGGGATCGCTCCTGCACACCAACCTGATGGTATATTCATTCTAGGATAAGTAGCATCTAATAGAGCGCTACCTATTGATGCCCATTCAAAATCAATAAGCACAAGTTGATCTGGCACATCAAAGGTATTATCTGGGCAAGCATCGTTGTGAAGAAGGCTGCAGAAAGGACCTTCCGGATTTACACTTTCCTGTAATGCCGTCATGGCTTCTTGTTCAATAGCGTTTGTCCAAGGAATATCGAATGAATCACAGATAGATTTTAATCCTATTATTTTATTTTGAATTAATTCCTCAGTATTATTTTGATTCGTGCTTGGATTTATGTCATGTAGCATTGCCTGATATTCTTTTGTTTTTTCATAACTTGCGGCATGAAATCTGCCAAGACATATCATGAATCTCTGCAAGGAGGCCTCAGCTGCAGTTTCAGATGTTCCCAAGACTAAAGAATCAACAAGGCTTACATGCTTTCCTAAGTCTTGCATTAATACAAAGCGATATTCAGAGCTCCCTCCATAGTATTTTGGACACAAGGGACTCTCGGTAACTAGAAGACTAGTAAATTCTAATCCAACGCAGTCTCTTGTAAATCTACTATAAGAATCGGCAATGTCCTTCTCAGAAGGGGGTGAACTAGGAATTGAAGCAACAGCATGAGATTCTTTAAAAATGATGCTAGTTTCTGTATTTTTGAGTGTGATTCGAATCACTCGATTGCGTCTTTCTGGCTTAGTCAACAGAGTGAAAGATTGAATTGGAGTAGCGCTAAGATCGAAATGCTCAGATAAAACCTCGCGAATCTCTTCCAAAAGAGGCCTTTCGAAATTTACTCCTGTAAGAACAGAGAGAACTAATCCGCTTTCCGATGTTTCTCTTCCTCCTGTATGAAGCGCTTTATAAGTGTTTAAATATTGTCTTTCAGCTGCAGCTATGTCTAAAAGGAGTTTTTCTTCTTCTAGGGATTTCGTATTTTCATTTTCTCCCTGTTTTAAAAAAAGAGACCTTGGCGGCTGGTAAACTACCATTGCCATGGCAGCAGGAGTTTCCTTACATACATTTATTTCCATTGCTGTTTGAGGAATGGCCTTTTCACTTTTCTCCTCTATCGAGGTGTTTTCATTGATTTTTTTAGAAATTGAGCTTACGTTCTGAGTAACGCGCTCAACAGAAGCATCTGTTGGTGGAACAACAGAGTTAGGTGGTTTTGGTGTAATATCCCCTGCGCCTTCGATTTTTGCCATATTTTTGAAAGATAAAATACCTATGCAATCAAGTAAAGTCTTAAGGAAGTGCGTAACAAAAGATTAAGGCTAACTGAGCATAAAAAGCCACGAGACAAATGAATGACTTAAGCGAAAATTATGTTATATCGGAAATACCAGCTGCATCCTTAGGGTCAAGCGTTAGAAGAGGTTTAGAGGTTTTCAGCCGTTGTTTGACTTCTTTGATATGCTCTACAGGAGGGATATTTTCTGGTTGAGTTCCACCAATTTTTGCAATCGCAGCCCGTACTTCTTTTCCTACCGCCTCGTGAGTTTCAATTGCATCTCTTTGATTTCGGATGTTTTCCCGCTTTAGTTTTTCCCGTGTTTGAGACATGCGGAATTGATTAGCGATCAATTCGGTGGTGTCCATTCGATCCATGAGGTTTTCTTTAGGAGGAATTCCTTTGCGCATCTTTATAGCATCCACTCCAAGACCACCATAGAGTCCTTTGTATCCTGCATCGTGGAAAATGCCGAACATCTTATCCTGAACGCCAGCTTCTCTAGCGGCACCAGACAATGCTTTGAATTCTACCGTCATTTGCTCACGGGTTTCTAACCTTTCCAAATCAGCAGCTATCTGATCGGAAATTTCCTGACGTCTTGTTTGGATAGCAAAGTATTTTTGTGCCTGAGCAATTTCTGGCTTTCTGGGATCGCCGTTCTGAGCGATAAGGTAACAGGCAAAACGGGACAGATACCAATCGGTAACTTTTCTCTCGGCCTGTTTGCCGATACCGATCATTTTGTCGGCGCCGACAAAATGATCACCAGGATTATTACCCGATTGTTTGCAAGACGTTATGGCTTTTTTTATCGTGTTTTCAAATTTCCTCCATTCTGAAT
>JAGWKO010000056.1 GCA_028873295.1 Verrucomicrobiota bacterium | reverse complement strand
GGTGCCCTTACCCGATCGACATTTCAGCCGACTGTTAATAAAGCGCCTCGTGGCGCACCATGATACGCATGATAAATTTATCATGCGTATCATGCACATCCTTCCCATCATGTTTTCTTCCTGAGACCAAAGGCCAGTTGTCAACTCTTCATCTTGTTTGGGTATACCAGGAAACGGTACTCGAGAGTCCTGTCTTCATAGATATCTCAGGCGACCACCCCAACTCTTTCTTCAAGTAGCTGCAATCAGTAGCATAACGAAAATCATGCCCTGGGCGGTCAGAGACAAAACGGATGAGTTTATGATAGACCTCCCTGGACTCCCCTCTATTTTGCGCAACAGCATCGATCACTTGAGAGACGAGATCCAAATTGGAAAGGAGATTCTCCCCTCCTACGTTATAGCTTGCGCCGCGTCTTCCCTTACAGAGAATGGACCAAAGCGCAGCCGCATGATCATCGACATAGAGCCAGTCGCGCACATTGCGCCCATTGCCATAAATGGGGATTGGTTGCCTATCCAAACAGCAGCGGATCACAAGGGGGATCAGTTTTTCCGGATACTGACAGGGGCCATAGGTATTGCTGGCGTGAGAAATCGTTGTCGAAAGGCCATACGTATGGGCAAACGCGCGCACCAGATGATCGGCGCCCGCCTTGGATGCAGCATAGGGAGAGTTAGGGCTATAGGGCGAAGTTTCAACAAAGCTCCCCTCCTCTCCAAGGCTGCCAAAAACTTCATCAGTGGAAATATGGTGAAAGTGCATTTGAGGACGCGTCCTTGCTGCTTCAAGAAGAGAAAGCGTTCCAAGTACATTTGTCTCAACAAAGGGGCGCGCAGAGAGGATACTGCGATCCACATGTGTTTCTGCTGCAAAATGAACGAGCGCATCGATCTTCTCTTCGCAAAGAATCTTTTCTACAAGAGGCTGGTCCAGGATATTTCCCTGAACAAACCGATAACGAGGATCGCCTGTGCATTCCGCGACATGAGAAAGCGATGCCGCATACGTGAGAAGATCGAAATTAACAAGACGCTCCACCTCTTTTTGCCGCATTGCAAAGCGCACAAAACCGGAGCCGATAAATCCCGCCCCTCCAGTAACAAGAATCCTTCTAGGCACCCGCATGAATTCTCTCTCTCAAAAAATCTCGCAACCCATCGTGCCACGGGCGGATAGGCCCGAGGATCGCTTCAATCTTATGCGTATCCATAGCAGAGTAGCGCGGTCTCTCTGCTCTATCCTTAAAGCTGGAACTCGGCACCGGAACAATCTCTGAAAGAACAGGTATTCCCAACTTCTTCATCTCTTCCCTCACAGCAAGGGCAAACTCATAACGCGTTGTGATTCCGTGACCTGCAAATTGAAAAACCCCAGGAACCTCCAGCATGTGGAAAAGAGCCTCTACAAGATCCTGCACATAGGTAGGGCGGCTCCATTGATCGTTTGTCAGCAGGAGCTTTTCTCTTTTCCCCATCTGCTCGACCATTCGCGTCACAAAAGTTCTTCCTCCCGAGCCAAAGAGCCAAGAGGTGCGCACGATGGTGGCAGAGGGCAAAACGCGCAGCAGCTCCTTTTCGCCCTGGAGTTTTGTCCTACCATAGGCATTGCAAGGCACAGTTTTATCCTCTTCCTTCAACAAAGAAGCACCCTTTCCCCCGAAGACATAATCCGTAGAGATATGCACCAGTTTGGCTCCGATGTCGTGCGCAATCACAGCAAGGTTTTTGGGCCCCATGGCATTTACAAGAAAAGCTTCTTCCTCTCTCTCTTCTGCCAGATCGACATTCGTAAAAGCTGCCGCGTTGATGATATGAGTAATCTTTGGATGTTTGTGCACAACGCGCCAAAGAGCATCCAGATCGGCTACATCAGCCTCTTTGTGTGTTGTTGCAAGATGTGCTCTTTTCCGCAGCGAGGACCCAACGAGGCCCCCTGCTCCTGTCACCCACACAAACATGAGAGCATCTCCTTGTAGAAGGGGGCGTTTCGATCTTTTTCAGAAAGGCGGGGGTTCTCAATCCCCCAGGGAATAGCAAGATCGGGATCATTCCACCGGATCGCGCGCTCTGCAGAGGGATCGTAGAGTGTAGAGACCTTGTAGTGCACTGTAGCGGTTTTGCTCAGTGCAAGGTAGCCATGAGCAAATCCGGCTGGAATAAAAAACTGCTCCTTCTTCTCTCCATCGAGAAAGCAGGCTTCCCACTGTCCAAAAGTAGAAGATTCCGGCCGAAGGTCCACTGCTACATCCCAGACTTTCCCCTGAAGGCAAGAGACAAGCTTTGCCTGCCCCGGGGAGGACTGAAAGTGCAGTCCGCGCAATGTGCCCTCTTTTGAAAAGGCAATATTGTCCTGAACAAAGGCAAGCTCGATCCCCGCTTCTCTATAATTCCTTTCCTGGTAGCTCTCCAGGAAGAATCCGCGCTCATCCTCAAAAAAACGCGGAGAGATCTTTTTCAATCCATCGATTCGAAGTGAAATAACCTGTATCATTGAGGTCTATTGAGTAGTCTTAAGGTTGCGGAGGAATGCCAACTGCTCCAGCGCCAGTTTTCTGTTTGCCAAAATATGAGGGATATTATCTTCAGGCACAGCGATCTTTTCCAGCAACTTGTTGCAGGCGTCCAGTCCCTCCTCCCAATGCCCGATAAGAAGCGCGCAGTTGGCATACTCAATCAGCAGCTCATACTCATAGACAAGATACTCGATACAGGTGTCTTGAGGGCGCGGCATTCCAAGGGCATATTTTGTTAAAAGATATCCCAGGAAAGGGTTGCCCTGCTTGCGGTAGACAATCGCTGCCCGGAAAAGTGGCTCTGCTCTTGTGGGCAAGAAGGCATGGGCCTTGAAGAGCCAGGAGAGGGCCTCGTCCAACCGATCCAATTTCTCCAGAATCTTCCCCGTGTAGTAAAGCGAAAAAAAGGTCTCCTGGTAATCCTTGCTCGGCATCTCGGCGCGCTTCATATAGTTTTTCACAGCGAGCTCAAAATTTTCAGCCGCCGCATAGCTCTGCGCAAGGTAGTAGACATAGCGCGTGTTCGTGGGATCTTCTTCCAATGCTCTTTCCAGGACCGCCGCATCTTTTGCGTATTTGGCAGGATCAAGAGATCGTCCGGAAACTCCCTTATTGGCATTACAAAGGTTCACTACCCCCTGCAATACCCCAAGTGTTGTCGGACTGTCGCACTCAAGCGACTCGTGGAGCAGTCCCTTCCATTTCCAGGGCAATGCGGCATTGATCAGACAGCAGCGCAAAAAATCGACAGCGCCAATTTGCCGCACTGTCAAATAGTAGCCACCCTCTCCACAGAGAGGCGGTAGTGAAAAGGAGTCCTCAAAAACAAGCTGCTCATCTGCGTCGATGAAGAAAAGATAGTCGGCCTTACCACGCGCAAGCTCCAGAGCCTCATTGCGGTTATGCTGAAAATCGACCCATGGGCGCAGGTGAAGCTCTCCTGGGATCCCCTCCATGGTCTTTTCAATAAGCTCACATGTAGCATCAGTTGATCCCGTATCGACGATGCACCAGGAATCTATGAGGGGTTTTACCGACTCAAGACACTTCTCAATGACCGCAGCCTCATTTTTGACGATCATATTGAGGCAGACCCTCTTTCTTGCCTCCTCTTCGCTGTAGAGTGAAGAAAAGAGAAGAAAAATTGCCGGATGGAAAAATCGCTTAAAAAAAATCATCCTTCACAGGATGAACTTTCTTCCTGTTTTCCACAAGGATCCATAGCTTCCCATGTTCCACCGATTGCTTTCACAAGCTCAATTGCCGACTGGTATCTTGGTCCCACAACATTGACCCAATTTCTCCTTGCATCGATAGCGCTCTTTTGCGCGTCAAGGAAATCGAGTCTTCCCGTAATTCCCTGATGCCACCGCAGAAAAGAGAGCTCTGCCGTATGCTCTGCCTTTTCCAGCACCACCTGCAAGGCAAGAGACTGTTTGCGCTGCTGCTCGACATCGCTAAGAGCATCTTCCACCTCGCTGAATGCGTTGAGCACCGCTTTCTGATAAAGCGCCTTCGCCTCTTCAAATTTTGCCCAGGCTCCCTTTACGTAGGAGGAGTTGCGTCCCACATTGAAGAGCACCTGAGTGATGTTTGTCCCGATCTGCCACAGCCTGCTTGACCAGGTGAGGAATTGGGAAAGATCGGGGCTCAAAGCGCCGAGGCTTGTCGTCAGAGGAATGTCGGGGAAATAGGTCGCATAGGCAACGCCGATGAGGGCATGGAAAGAGGCCATCGCGCGCTCTGCCTGGGCGACATCGGGCCTTCGCAAAAGAAGATCCGACGGGAGTCCCGGGGGGATCAATGGGGGCTCTTTATTCAATGGGGAAACAGCAATTTTCCATTCTGAAGCATTTGCGCCGATGAGAAGAGCCAAGGCATTTTCGAAGCTTGCGCGCTGACGAATCGTCTCTTCCAGCTCCGCTTCCATATTTGCAAGATCCTGCTGCATCCCATCGAGTTCTATCAAAGAGACAAGTCCCCTGCCATAGCGCATGCGGGACATCTCTACTCTCTCCTTTTCCAGCTCCACCTCCTCTTTCAAAAGAGCAACCTGGAGATCGAGCTGGCGCAGATTGAAATAGTTGCTTGCAACTGTAGCAGTCACCGAAAGAAGGGTAGCAGCAACTGCTTCATCCAGACTGTCTGCATAGATCTTGGCCGAGTTATACGCTCCATGGTATTTTCCCCAAAGATCCACCTCGTAAGTGAAGACGGCAGGAAGGCTGTAGGTCTGCTCGCGGACTCGCGTAATTGTCTTTAACTTGGGGAAGAGTCCTGGTGGTACGCCATAGAGTTCGATCAGCTCCATCACATTGTTGAACTGCGGCTTAAGATCGGCCCAGGGGTAGCGAAAAGAGCCGATGACCCCTGCCACAGCTCTTGAAGACGCAACGCGCTGCAGCGCTACATGGAGGTCGAGATTCTTCTCAATCGCAAGGAGTTCCAGTCGGGAGAGCTCCTCATCTGCAAAAATATCCCACCAATTGTCGACCTTTGGAGTCTCCCCTTCTGCGGCGACTCCTTTCCAGGAGAAGATCTCCGGACAGGGCGGGGCCTCATACCGCGGACCAAGATTGCAGCTGCCGAGCAGGAGAAAAAAGGCGATGAGAAAAAGGGATCTCATCCCCTTCCCATAGCAAAATCTCCAATTTTGGTATAAGACCCTATGTCGCAACGTTAGGGAGGCTACGATTGCTTTTTTCGAACTACAACCGTTAAATTTAGGGAATGCCTGTTGAGTGCGCGGTCAAAAATGGATGGGAGCAATTTTTCGAATTTGCTCAAGAGCAATGCAGCTCTGCTGAATTTGCGAATTGGATTGCTCCGATTCGCCTGATTGAAGCGGGCGATGTAGAGGTCGTACTGGAGGTCCCCAACGTCTTTGTACAGGAGTATCTCCTGGAGAACTTCCGCAACATGCTCGCAGAGTTTCTCCCCTTGAAAGCAACGGGAGAAGTGGCCATCCGCTTTCAAATCGCAGCTGCAGAAGAGGTGGAAGAAACTTCGGGGAATGAAGAATCTTTACCGCAGCCCTCAGAGGTCAAACCGGATCTCAACCCCTTCTACATCTTTGATCACTTCATTGAAGGTCCTTCCAATCAGTTCATCAAATCTGCGGCAATTGGAGTCGCGGCTCGTCCTGGGAAAGCCTACAATCCTCTCTTCATTCATGGCGGAGTCGGCCTTGGGAAAACGCATCTTTTACACAGCATTGGCCACTACGTACTGGAGAACCACCGCCATCTCAAAGTGCAATCCATCACGACAGAGGGTTTTATCAATGACATTGTCGATCATCTGAAGGCAAAATCGGTGGATCGCATGAAGCGCTTTTACCGCTCTCTTGACCTTCTACTCGTCGACGATATTCAATTTTTGCAAAACAGGCTCAATTTTGAAGAGGAGTTTTGCAATACCTTTGAGACGCTGCTCAATCAGGGCAAACAGATTGTGATCACCTCTGATAAGCCTCCCAATCAACTGCGCCTTTCCGAGCGCATGGTCGCTCGCATGGAGTGGGGCCTTGTCGCACACATGGGGACTCCCGATTTAGAGACAAGAGTTGCTATCATCAAGCACAAATCGGAGCTGCGCGGCCTCGACATGCCAAGTCAGGTAGCTTTCTTCATCGCAGAGCATATCTACAACAATGTGCGCCAAATTGAGGGGGCCATCAACCGCCTCTCTGCCCACACGCGCATCGAGCGCTGTCCTCTGACAGAGCAGATCGTGGAGCGCATTCTCAACGAAATGCTCAAAAGCCCCATCGCCCATCAAAAGGTCTCTGTCGAAATCATCCTCAAAAGCGTCGCCGCTGTCTTCGAAGTCAAGATATCGGAACTGAAAGGAGAATCGCGCCACAAACAGATCGCCACAGCGCGTCAGGTGGCCATGTATCTCTCTAAAGAGATGATCGATGAATCTCTCATGAAACTCGCCTCCTCATTCGGAGGAAAAACACACTCCACTCTGCTGCACGCTTGGAAAAAAATTTCTGATCAGGTACAGATCAATGAGACGCTGCGCTACCAGGTACAAATGGTGCGCCGCAACCTCACTACTCTGTAACTGAAGAGAAATTTCTGAGTATGGCCACAATAGAATCGAAACCTTCATGCACCAGTCTGGCACTTGTGACTATGGCCATAGGACAGGAATATGCAGATGCAGTAGAACCCGGTCATGAAACCAAACGAAGCTATTGTCAGCGGCACGGCTATACTTTTTACAATTTGGACAAAAGTTTAGACGAAAAGCGCCTCACTGCATGGAGCAAAGTTCTTTTCCTGCAAAATCTTTTGCTCACAACAGAGCATCAATGGTTCTATTGGAGCGACGCCGACTCTCTCATTATGAATCCTGCGATTCCGTTAGAGAGTTTTCTGGATGACAATTACTTCCTCATCGTTACAGAGGATTTCTTGGAGATCAATACCGGTCAGTTTTTTATTAAAAATTGCGAAAAAAGCGTGGAGTTTCTAAAGGAAGTATACAGCCACGAGAAGCACAGTCACCATCGACTCGCTGAGCAACGCGCTATGATGGCTGAATTGGAACAGAACCCTTCCTGGCGGGACCAGATCAAGATACTGCCCCAACGCATGTTTAATTCTTACATTAAACCCTATGCAGGCGGGCAGTATCAGATGGGGGATTTTGTTCTTCACCTTGCTGGGCTTCGCGAACCCTCATTGCTCGCTACTGCCATGGAAAGGTATTTTAATCTTGCCTCTTTAATGCAGGGGGAGTGTTCCAAAGAGCAATTGCTGGACAGCCAATTAACTTTAGATCGTTACCTCGCAACACAAGGGCAGTCTCTATCCACCGAAGTGCGTTCAGGTTGCGAGCACATAACTGCGGAACAAGCATCGCAGTTTGAAAGGGAGCTTGCAAAACATCCTGAAATTCAAAATATCGCCAAGATTGGATTCTATGCAGGACATAGCTGCGAAGTGTTTATGAGAAGCCTTCCTTGCCTCTCCTCCTTGTATTCTTTTGACACCGGCGACTCTCTCTACAGTTCTGCTGCATACAGATATTTTACGACGCACAAGGCCTATGCGAAGAAATTTCATCCTGTTAAAGGCGACTCGCGGGAAACAGTTCCTGCATTTGCGCAATCTCATCTCAACGTCAAGTTCGATCTTATCTATATTAACGGCGCGAAAGACTATGAGATTTATTTCCAAGATATCTGTAACTGCAGAGAGCTTGCTCATGCCTACTCTATTTTGTGGCTGAACAATTGGCATCTTGAGGAAGTGGCCCGTGCTATCCAAAAGGCCGTAGCAGAGGGAATTATTGAGGTGGATATTGGATTTCAGTCAGAGTCCGAGTTTGAAGTGCGGGCGTGGGCTACGGCTTGTTATACAAGTTGATAAAATCAATCCACCTCTCACACATTCGTCTGACATCCCTTGTCTGCGAGTAGCTGTTCTGCTGTCAACCCCTCTATCAAACAACAGGCTTGAGTGCAGTCCGCTGCTGTACCCTCAGATCTCTCCATGGAGCCCCCGTACGCAATATCCAAAATACTGCGTTGATAAAGGTCCTGCTGTCTCGTGCTATGCCACCCCAACTTCCCTTTCGACCCGGCAAGTGTGGCTCGAGTAAATTCCAAGTCTTATCGGATATATCGTGTCTTCTGTGCGCTTCCATGAGTCCCCCATTGTGAACGCAAAAAGATACCACACAAATATTTTTTTATACACAAACAACCTCAAGAGTTGACAGCAAGAACTAGGATTTAATGAGAAAAGTTGCAGGAAGTGTCGTAAAAAAACGCTGCTCAAGGCAAGAAAAGCATGATATGAAGGATTTGCATGATATGCTTGATGAGGGAGGCGAAAGAGAGCTACCTCATTATGAACTGACGAGAGAGATTTTGGGGTGCTGTTTTGAGGTCATGAAAGAATTAGGACCTGGCTTCCTGGAAAAGGTTTATAAAAATGCCCTTTTTCTTGCGATGCGAGAAAAGGGACTTCAGGTTGAAACGGAAAAATCCTTCGAAGTGATCTTCAGGAACAAGGTGATCGGTCGATATAATGCGGACCTTGTCGTCGAGAAGAAGGTGATTGTTGAATTGAAGTGCAGCGAAGGACTAGCTCGAGAGCATCAAGCTCAGCTATTTAATTACTTGAGAGTCT
>JAGWKO010000055.1 GCA_028873295.1 Verrucomicrobiota bacterium | reverse complement strand
ACTGATCGCTATTTTCATTTTTTTATTTACGCATAACATTTTTGCTATGAATGAAGATTCATTAAATTCATTGCAGACCGATCATCTTCGACTATGCGTTCATAAATCTCTTAAACCACAATCCGGAGTCATCCTTACGATAGGTGCATGTAACACAGCAATTGAAGAATTTACCAAACTATACCAATACCGATCTGTTCAGATTATTTCTTTACATTTTCGAGATAAAAAAAATTGGCCTACTCTCTTAACTGAATTGAAAGATCGTGAGTGCGACTGTTTCTATGTTGCAAACGCTTTGGAAGTCATTCCCAATCACAATGAATTCCTTCAAGACCTGTTGCGTTGTCTCAAACCTAAAGGAACTGGTGTGTTTTGCGTAAACCCATCAGAATTAACAACCTTAGACACAGAACTTGTTGAATTTATTGAACTGACAGATTGGAAAACAACAGTAAATCCCCCAGCACTCCTCTCAATCGAGACATATCGCGATTTACTTGTTAATAATGGATTCTTAATAACAGATGAGTTCGAGTGGCTGTTTAATTTTTTTCATTACAACTATGCCATGGATTGGTGGATTTGCGACAGATTTGATGTAATTGATTTCGACACAAGAAAACTATTCGCAGCAGAATTTAAATCATTTATAAACGAAAATTACCCATGCATTTTTAAACGCGGCTTTGATCCGTATCTATTTCTCGTGAAAAAGCTGTAACGCTATAACCTTTCGTGAGCCAAAGTCCTGTTGTCAACTCTCCATCTTGTTTGGGTATAGTCAAAAACCCGATTCTTGGGTTATTTTCATCAATATAAAATAAACCCCCGTCGGTCATCGATATGCGCTCAAGTTCTCTACTCCCTCCTCTACCTCGTTCCATTAAAATTCTTCTTGCTGCCACGCTCTCTTGCACTCTTTTTTCCCATTTTATTTTCCCCTGGCTGGCGCTTGCAAACCCCCTTTCGGGCCATTTTTATCCCTTTCAACTCCTCACTTACCCCCTCGTCCAACTCTTTCCCTCAGAGTTTCTTTCCCTCATTTTCCGCCTCTACATGCTTTGGGTCTTTGGGGCAGGTCTTGCATCGCGCATGCGTCAAACACTCTTTTTCACTCTCTATGCAGGCGCTACCCTCATAGGTGGGCTCCTCGCTTTTCTTGCCATGAAACTCTTTCAGCAACCCCTTTTTTTCTGGGGCAGCTCTCCTCCGCTCTATGCCATTGTGACTGTCTGGACACTTTTGAATAAAGAAACGCATCTTCTCCTCTTCTTTACTCTACCCATAAAAGCGGCGCATCTTCTTCTCATATTCGTTGGCTTTTCTCTTGCCGTTGACCTTTCAGCGGGGCACTTTGCAGCCCTCTTTGCAGGAGTTGGAGCCACTCTTTTCGGCTATCTTTTCACTCTTCTTGTCTACAAAACAAAAAGCTCCTTTCAGTTCCTTATGCCCTTTGAAAATCGCCTCCTCTCTATCCTTGAAAAATGGCCCTACAAAAAGGAAAAACCGCGCAAAACGCAAGTCTACGACATCAAATCGGGGAAGGCCATTCTCAGCGATGAGGAGTTCATGGATGCAATGCTCACGCGCATCTCCCGCTACGGAGAAACCTCTCTTTCTTCAGAAGAAAAGGCGCGATTGGAAAAAATCTCTAAGAACAGAAAGACGCGATAGCAAGCGTCTCGACATGGGCCGTTTGCGGGAACATATCAAAGGGTTGCAGTTTTTCTGTTTTGTACCCCAGACAAGATAGCTCCTTAAGATCCCTTGCCAAAGTGGCTGGATCGCAGGAGATGTAGAGAACCTTTTTAGGGCGAAGCTTCCCTACCGCTTCCAAAAAGCGGGGGTCGCACCCTTTGCGAGGAGGGTTCATCAAAATAAGATCGATAGAAGACTGCCTTTGAATGAACTCTTCTGCCCTTGCGCAAAAAAATCGCGCATTCCCGATTCCATTCATCTCTGCATTGCTCTTTGCATCCTTAATCGCCTCAGAGACCGATTCGACGCCGATCACTTCGCGCACATGGGGCGCAAAAATAAGAGAGAGAGTCCCAACACCGCAATAGGCATCAAGAACCCGCTCATCGCCCTCAAGACCCGCCCACTCCAGCGCCTTGGCATAGAGCGCCTCTGCCTGAAACGGATTCACCTGAAAAAATGAGGCAGGAGAGACGCGAAAGAGGAGATCCCCAATCTTCTCCTGGATGAAAGGAACCCCCGCGAGCAAGCGATAGGTGGGACCAAGGATGACATTGACTGGCCCCGCATGCTCATTTTGAACAACTCCCTTAACCCAGGGCGCTCTCTTCAAAATCTCTTCTGCAAGGGCCTTCAAACAAGAACTCTCCCCTTCTTTAGTCACCAGGATGACAAGCGTCTCCTCAAAATGTCTGCTTGTTCGAATCAGAAGATGCCGCAGCCCCTCTCCCTGAAATGCCCGAATCAGAGGCGCAATCTCCCGATAGACAAGACCGCCCAATTCTGCATGAATCGCACACTCCTCAATAGGCACCAGCTGATGCGAAGAGCGCTGATAGAGCCCGAGCACAAGTCCCTCCTCCCGCCTTTGAATCGGAAGCTGAATTTTGTTGCGATAATGCGTCTCTTTAGGAGAGGGAAGACAGGGAAGAACCTCTGCTGTCAGCTTCCCGATGCGCTCAAGGGCATCAATCACCTGCTGTCTTTTTGCCTCAAGTTGCCCAGAATAGGAAAGGTGCATCAGCTGACACCCGCCGCAGACGCCAAAATGAGGGCAGACGGGGGTTACGCGATCCGGCGACGGAAAATTCACCCTCTCCAATTTCCCCACCCCATACCTCGCCTTTTGTTCCACGAGGCGCGCAGTGACGCTCTCTCCAGGCAAAGCGCCCTCCACAAAAAGCGTATAGCCATCCAACTTCCCTACCCCCTCTCCGGACTTTCCAAGGGAGGTGATTTTCAGACTCACTTCATCGAAGAGCTGCATCTTTCCTTCTCTTTTGAAAAAAACTCTGCATGAGAAACGCCGACTCTTCTGCCAAAACCCCCCCTACCACCTCGACAGAATGGATCGGATGTTTTTGACAAAAGAGGTCAATCCAGCTCCCATTAGCCCCGACACGAAGATCTTTTGCCCCCCAAACAAGACGGGAACAGCGAGAGGCAAAAAGGGCTCCTGCGCACATGGGACAGGGCTCCAGGGTGCAGTAAAGAGTTACTTCGCTAAGGCGCCAACTCGGAAGAAGGCCAGCCGCAGCACTTAAAACAACCATTTCCGCATGAGCCGTTCCGTCGTTTAAAAGTTCTACTTGATTGTGCCCGCGAGCAATGATACGATCCTGATAAACGAGGACAGCTCCCACAGGAACCTCGCCCTCTTTAAAGGCTTTCTCAGCCTCTTTCAGCGCTTCTCTCATGTATCCCACGTCGACAGACATGCGTGGAAGTATAGCGAGGGTTGCCCATTTATTCAAAATGCGCTACAATGTGTTTTATATTGATCGAACAGGGAGCCATTAGCAATGTCTTTAGATAAAGGTACCAAAGAAGAGATCACAAAAAAATTTCAATTGCATGATAAAGATACTGGCTCAGCTGATGTGCAGATCGCTATTCTCACTGAAAGAATCTTTGAATTAACGGAGCATCTCAAGCTCGCGCCCAAAGATCACAGCTCACGCCTTGCTCTGCTTAAACTCGTAGGGCAGCGCAGAAAGCTCCTTGACTATCTTAACTCTACAGATACCAAGCGCTATCAGAGTCTTATCGTGCGTTTAAATTTAAGAAAGTAGACTTCTAAACTTCCTTTCTTGTAATCTGGTCGAAATTCGAACGGATCAAGAAAGGAAAGTTATGTCGCAAGAAGCCTTCACATGCCCACTCGGGCGCCAAGAAATCAGAATTGAAACAGGAAAAGTTGCCCGCCAGGCAAATGGTTCCGTCATTCTCTCGTGCGGAGAAACGGTCATTTTTGCTTCTGCCTGTGCAGCTGCGACCCCTGCCGAGGGAGTCGATTTCTTCCCCTTACGCGTCGACTACCAGGAGCGCTATTCTTCTGCGGGGAGAACTGCCGGAGGATTTCTCAAGAGAGAGGGTAAACTTGCAGAGAGGGAAATTCTGGTTAGCCGTCTGATCGACCGTCCCATCCGCCCCCTCTTTGATGAAGGCTATCACAACGAAGTGCAGCTGCTCTCCTATGTCTTTTCTTACGATGGCACTCACCTTCCCGATGTCCTTGCAATCTGCGCCTCTTCTGCTGCGCTTGTGATTTCTGACATACCTCTTCTCAAACCCCTGGGCGCTGTGCGCATGGGATGCGTCAATGGAGAGTACATCGTCAACCCAACTCTTCTGGAAATGAAAGAGTCTTCTCTTGATCTCGTTCTAGCTGGAACTGAAGAGGCCATTTTGATGATTGAGGGGCACTCTGCCTTCCTCAAGGAAGAAGAGATTTTAGAAGCAATCGAAATGGGGCACAAAGCAATTGCTCATTTTTGCCGTGAGCTTTCCCGTTTTCAGCAACGCGTTGGCAAACCCAAAAAGAAAGAGCATATCCGCGAACTTCCCAAAGACGTGGTTCAAACGGTGCGCAATGAGGCTGCTCAGCTTCTCGACGCAGCTCTTCGCGTTTCGAGCAAAAAAGAGAGAGAAACAGCGCTTGCCGGCATCCAGGCAACCATTCTCCAGCTCCTTGCACCAGAAGGTGCAGAGCCTCAAACAAAAAAAGATATTCTGGCCGCCTACAAAAATCTGCAATCTAGCCTCATGAGGAAGATGATTCTTGAAGAGGGCAAAAGACTCGATGGGCGCGCGCTGCAGACAATTCGCCCTATCTCTATCGAGCAGGGAATGCTGCCGCGCACACATGGCAGCTCTCTTTTCACTCGAGGAGAGACGCAGTCGCTTGCCGTCTGCACATTGGGTGGAGAAAACTCTGCACAGCGCTTTGAAGATCTCAATGGAGATGGAGCCGCGCGCTTTTATCTGCAGTACTTCTTCCCCCCCTTCTCTGTCGGTGAAGTTGGGCGTATGGGGCCTCCCGGGCGTCGCGAAGTGGGCCATGGAAAATTGGCAGAAAGAGCTCTTCTTGCCACTCTGCCGAGCCAGGAGAAGTTCCCCTATGTGATCCGCATTGAGTCCAACATTACAGAATCCAACGGATCTTCTTCCATGGCCTCTGTTTGTGGCGGCTGTTTAGCCATGATGGATGCCGGTGTGCCGATTAAAAGGCCTGTAGCCGGCATTGCAATGGGACTTATTCTGGAAGGAGATCGCTATGCGATTCTCTCTGATATTCTAGGCGCCGAAGATGCGCTTGGCGACATGGATTTCAAAGTAGCTGGCGATGAGCATGGAATCACCGCCTTCCAGATGGACATCAAAGTAGAGGGCATCACACGGGAGATTTTACACGCTGCTCTGATGCAGGCAAAAGAGGGACGGACACATATTTTGCGAACTATGCTCGCCGTCTGCCCTGAGCCAAAAGCAGAGATGTCCGCACATGCCCCGCGCATTGAAGTGATTCAGATTAAACAGAGTAAAATCGGAACAGTCATTGGCCCTGGCGGCAAACAGATTCGCGCGATCACTGAAGAGACAGGAGTACAGGTCGATATCAATGATAGCGGCTTGATCAGCCTCTCCTCCAACAATGCAGAAGCGATGAAAAGAGCAAAGGAGATCATTATCGGTCTTACATCTGAAGCGGAGATTGGCAAAATTTATACAGGGCGCATCACCTCTGTGATGCCTTTTGGCTATTTTGTTGAGATCTTCAGTGGCAAGGAAGGGCTCTGCCATATCTCAGAAATCCTTCCCAAGAGGCTCCAAACAATCCAGGAGGCGCCTTTCAAGGAGGGAGATCAGCTCGAGGTGAAGGTTCTTGACATCAACGACAGAGGACAAATTCGCTTAAGCCACCGCGCTGTTCTTGACTCTGTAAAACCTCACGCTGAGCTGAAACAATGAGAAAACTCGCTTCCGACCTCGCTCACCTCTCCGGTGAGCGCGTTTTGGTGCGTGGCTGGTTCCATGCTTTGCGCGAATTTGGCAAGCTCTCTTTTTTACTTCTTCGCGATCGCACAGGGCTCATTCAGGCAGTGATCGAAAAGAAGGAGGAGTTTGCCAAGGTAGCATCTTTGCAACCTGGATCTATTCTTTCCATTGTCGGGACAGTGGTCTCCTCCTCTTCTTCCCTTGGCTTTGAGCTAAGCGCTCCGGAAGTTACAGTAGAGGAGGCGATTCTCGATGTGCCTCCGATTGAGTACAACAAGCCTGAGATCCCTTCTGATCTGGAAACGATTCTCGACCATCGCGCCATCGCACTGCGCAATCGCGAGCTTCAGGCTGTCTTCAAGATTCAGGCAGAGATTGTACACGCCTATCGCCTCTACATGCACGATGCTGTGGGCGCAGTTGAGTACTTCGCTCCCAATTTGATTGGCACCTCTTCGGAGGGCGGGGCTGAATTTTTCCACGTAGACTACTTTGGTTATCCCGCTACACTTGCGCAGAGCAGTCAGCTCTACAAGCAGATTATGGTAGGCGTCAACGAGCGCGTCTTTGCCCTCATGCCCTTTTTCCGCGCCGAACCCTCACACACATCGCGCCATCTCTCCGAAGGGAAGCAGTTTGAGTTTGAAATGGGCTTTTTCTCTCACTGGCATGAGATCCTGGACATTCAGGAAGGGTGCATCAAAACGATCGTGCGCCACCTGGAGACTCACTGCCAGAAAGAGTTGCAGGCGCTGGGCTCTCCCCTCATTCGCGCTCCTGAAAATATCCCATTCCCCCGCCTTACCTTTGCAGAAGCTCAGGAGCTCTACTTTAAGCGTACGGGAGTGGATGAGCGCCACGAACCCGACCTAAGCCCTGCAGCTGAGCGCGAACTTTGCCGTTGGGCTCGTGAAGAGAAGGACACGGATCTTCTCTTCGTCATCGATTGGAAAACGGAGAAGCGTCCCTTCTACGCCTTTCCCAAACCCGAAGCCCCCTCTTTAACAAACACATTCGATCTTCTCTGTGCTGGGACCGAGATCACCTCCGGTGGACAAAGGCGCCATTCCTATGCCTCCATGCTGGAAGGGCTTGCCCTCAAGAAGATGAATCCCGAGCAGTTCACTGACTATCTGACCATTTTCCGCTATGGCATGCCTCCCCACGGAGGCTTTGGCATGGGACTTGAGCGTCTTACAATGACCCTGCTTCGTCTGAAAAATGTGCGCGAAGCATCTCTTTTCCCTTCCGATACCAAGCGCATTGCGAGCAATCGCATCAAGGCGCGCATCATTTTCGGTGGGGAGAACATCCGCAATGAGATCATGCGGAAGTGCCATGCGGAAAAGGTCTCCTTCGAGCATTTCGTCCACGAGCATGCTGCCACCTCAGAAGCTTCGGCGGCCATTCGCGGCACCTCTCTTGAGA
The DNA here is from genome assembly GCA_028873295.1 of Verrucomicrobiota bacterium. GTDB lineage: Bacteria > Chlamydiota > Chlamydiia > Chlamydiales > SM23-39 > JAGWKO01. The sequence goes on along the minus strand of JAGWKO010000055.1, from coordinate 1,381 downwards.
CTGGGGTCAAGGCGCTTATTTTGCGGGGGAAAAACTCAAAAAAGAACTACCAGTTCAACATCCTTGCCCATTCAAAATTAGATATGAAGGTTGTTGCGCAAATCGTCGGAGAAAAGTGCGAATTTGAGGAACCAGCTATTATTCAAGAGCGCTTTGGCCTCATCATAGGAGGCGTTCCTCCTTTCGGCAACCTTATCAACCTCGATAACTATTTTGATGAAGCGATTCGCCCACTCAGTCTCGTCAACTTTAACTGTGGTCTTACAACGGAGTCAATTTCCATGAATGCCCAGGATCTTGCTCGCCTAGCTGATGCGAAATGGGGCTCGTTTGCAAAATAATTTTTCACTCCCATCCAGCTGAACCTTTGCTTGGCAAAAAAAATCGATCTGTGTACACTTAAGTGCTTTCAACCCCTATTTCTCGGAGACAGAATGACTCGGTATACAGGTCCTAAGAATCGCATAGCCCGCCGCTTTGGTGTTAACATTTTTGGCAAAGCGCGCAACCCTCTTTTGCACAAGCAACATCCACCGGGTCAGCATGGGGCGAAAAAGAAAAAGAAATCTGACTATGGAGTACAGCTCGAAGAACAGCAAAAATTGAAAGCTGTCTACGGTATGCTCACCTACGGCCAACTGGTCAACACCTACAAAAAAGCTCTTTTAACTAAAGGCAATACTGCTCAGCTGTTCCTGGCTGCTCTGGAGTGCCGTCTTGACAATCTCGTCTATCGCCTGCGCTTTGCCCCTACGATTTTTGGGGCTCAACAGCTCGTTTCTCATGGCCACATTCTTGTCAACGGCAAAAAGGTCAACCGCCGCTCTTTCCTTGTAAAGCCTGGTATGACCGTTTCTGTAAAATCGGCCTCTCGTCAGATGGGCCTTGTTCAGCAGGGTCAAGGTCAGGTACATAGAGAAATCCCCTCCTATCTTGCACTAGAGGGCGAGGATCTCAATACAGGGAAACTACTGGTCCTTCCTGAACTCGACCAGGTTCCCCTCCCATTACCTATCAATATTCCTCTTGTCTGCGAATTTATTGCGCACTCTTCTTAAGAGTTTAGTCACCCGTTCCTGAGATCGCATTCTGAATTACACACAGAGTGCGATCCTCATTCTATAATACTATCCCATAGAATCATCAACAACATCAGCAAAGAGGATTTCTTGAGCATCTTTATTGCAAGGGATATACCCAAACAAGATGAAAAGTTGACAACTGGCCTTTGATCTCAGAAAGAAAACATGATGGGAAGGATGTGAGTGAGTAGAGGAACCGATTGCTCGGTCCCCCCCTCGTTAGAACCCGTCGTGCCCAATTAAGGCAACGGGCTCATGATATTTATCTTTCGCCTGCTGTAGTGTTAAAACATTTTATG